>NZ_JBSGFZ010000006.1:91167-329651 GCF_053603655.1 Kribbella sp. NPDC004138 | reverse complement strand
CTGAGGAGCGGAGGGA
This sequence comes from Kribbella sp. NPDC004138, assembly GCF_053603655.1. NCBI lineage: Bacteria > Bacillati > Actinomycetota > Actinomycetes > Propionibacteriales > Kribbellaceae > Kribbella > Kribbella sp. NPDC004138. The sequence goes on along the minus strand of NZ_JBSGFZ010000006.1, from coordinate 329,635 downwards.
GCGAAGCGACCGGAGCGACGAGGGAAGACCGGGAGTCACAGCCCCATGACCCGCCGAGCGGTAGCGAGGCATTCAATACAGTCATGGACGGCCGATCTTCTTCAGCACCCGCAGCGCGCCGGTCATCAGCTCGGCGAACTTCTCGTCGGACAGACCGTGCGAGGCGGCGATCGGGAGCAGCCGCTGGGTGGCGATCGCCTGCGGCTCGACGTACCGCCGGATGCCCTCGACGCCCTGCCGCCGGCCGAGACCGGACTGGCGCATGCCGCCCATCGGGGTGTCGATCGAGCCGAACGTCGCGCCGTACCCCTCGTTGACGTTGACGGTGCCGGCCATCAGCTGCGCCGCGACCGCGCGGCCGCGGCGACCGTCCCGGGTCCAGACGCTCGCGTTCAGGCCGTACTCGCCCTCGTTCGCGCGCTGGATCGCCTCGGACTCGTCGGAGAACCGGTAGATCGACACAACCGGGCCGAAGGTCTCGTTGTCGAAGCACTCCATCGCCGGGGTGACGCCGGACAGCACGGTCGGCTCGTAGAAGAGCGGCCCGATGTCCGGTCGCGGCTTACCGCCGGCGAGGACTGTCGCGCCCTTGGACCGCGCGTCCTCGACATGCCGCGTCGTGGATTCCAGCTGTGCCTTCGAGATCAGTGAGCCCATGTCGACGTCCCAGCCGGTGCCGGCGCTGAGGCGGAGCTTCTTCACCCGGTCGACGAAGGCCGTGACGAACGCGTCGTACACCTGGTCCGCGACGTACAGCCGCTCCATCGAGACGCACAGCTGGCCCGCGTTCGCGAAGCACGCGCGGACGGCGCCCTCGGCGGCACGGTGGATGTCGGCGTCGCGCAGGACGAGCATCGGGTTCTTGCCGCCGAGCTCGAGACTGCAGCCGATCAACCGCTCACCCGCCTGCTTCGCGACCAGGCGGCCGGTCTTCGTCGAGCCGGTGAAGCAGATGTAGTCGGCGTTCTGGATCAGCGCGCCGCCGACCGTCGGGCCGTCGCCGTTGACCGGGATCCACGCCTCCCGCGGCAGGCCGGCCTCGTACAGCAACTCGATACCGCGCAGCGCGGTCAGCGGGGTCTGGCTGTCGGGTTTGTGGACGACGGTGTTGCCGGCCAGGATCGCCGGCAGCCCGTCGGAGATCGCCATCGTCAGCGGGTAGTTCCACGGCGAGATGATGCCGACGACGCCCTTCGGTACGAACCGCGTCTCGGCGCGGGTGAGCAGCGGGAAGATCCCGAGCTTGCGCTGCGGTTCGAGCAGCTCGAACGCCTTGCGGCCGTAGTACCGCGCGGTGAGCGCGACGTGGGCGAGCTCCTCGAACGCCTGCTTCCGCGCCTTGCCGGACTCGCGGATGATCAGGTCGACCAGCTCGTGCCGGTGGTCGAGCACCAGGTCGTGGTAGCGCAGCAGGATCGCGGCGCGCTCGGCGAGCGGCACCCGCCGCCAGGTCTGCTGGGTCCTCCGGGCGGTCCGGACCGCCGCGACCACGTCGTCCGCGCTCGACACCGGCAGGTCCGCGATCGGCTGCCCGGTGGCCGGCGCGTACGACGTCCGGGTCCCGGCCGTGGCCAGCAGCAGACCCGACAACCGGCGGATCACCGACTGGTCGGTCGCGTACGAGGCGGTGGGGTCGAGCTCCGGATCCGCAGGAATCGACGTCTGGTCGCTCACGCCTCCGCCTCGCTTCGCTCGGCTCCGGCATGAGCGACATGGTCGGCTCTACCCTTTGTTCGCTCGCTACGCTCGCTCATACGTGAAGGCTACCTGCCGGTAATAGCGGCTGTCAGTATCAGAGAATGGTTAAGCTGATCCGCTGGAACCTGCGAAGGGGTGGAACGTACAGATGGTGGACAGCGGGGGGCTCTGGACGCCTCCTGAGGACGAGCTCGGCGAGGCGTTGCAGACAGCCCAGGTGCTGATCGAGGAAGGCCGGGCCGACGAGGCGGGGCCGTACCAGCAGCGGGTCATCGAGCTGGCCAGGGAGCGGGCCGAAGGGCACCCGAACCACTACGAGGCCAAGCACCTGATGGCCGCGACCCAGTACGAGCTGGCCGGGTCGCTGAACGCCTCCGGCCGGCACGAGGAGGCGCTCACCGCGCTGCACGAGGCCCAACTCGGCTACACCGAGCTCCAGGACGCCGGCGTACTGGACGCCACCTGCTTCCTCGCCGACGTCCGCGCCCGGCGCGCGATGACGCAGGCGCACCGCGGCCACGGCGCCACTGCCGTCCTGGAGATGGACGGCGCGGTGATCGCGTACGGCCAGCTCGTCGGCGGCGAGGACGGCCTCAAGCACCAGCCCGACTTCGCCCGCGTGCTCGCGATGAACGCGCTCATCCTGCGCCGGTACGGCGACCCCGCGCTCGCCGTCGCGTCCGCGGACGCGGCGACCCAGCTGTTCCTGCAGCTCGCCGACCAGATCAACGAGAGCCCGCAGTCGCTGTCCTACGCCCGCTACCTGTGTACGGCGACCGCGGTGTCGGCCGACGTCCACGCCGCCGAGGGACGGCTGGACCTCGCCCTCGAGGCGGACGAGATCGGGCTCACCACGGCCGACACGCTCGCCGACTCCGACTCGACGACCGACATGCGCACGCTCGTCGCCGCGCTGGTCCGCAAGGGCAAGCACCTCGGCACCGTCGGCCGCCTGGAGGGCGAGGCCTGCCTGCGGACGGCGTACGACACCGACGCCGAGACGGCGGCCCGAGTGGTCGAGGAGCTGGACCGGGGCCTGCCGCTGACGCTGGTCGCCGCACTGGAGAACGCGGAGGTCAAGCTCGGCCCGTTCGAGCAGTACCACCGTCTGGTCGCGCTCAGCGAGCCCGCGCCGGGGATGACGCTGGCGACCGTGTCCGGCCGCACGGACCCGGAGTCGGCGGCGCAACGCGCGGCCGAGCTCGCCGAGCTGGTGCGGCCGCTGCTGCGCGAGGACGCGGACACCGCGCTGACGCTGGGTCTCGAGGCGCATTACCTGTTCGCGATCTCGTCCGAGCGGGAGTCGCACCGGATGCGCTTCCAGACCGCGACGTACGTGCCGATCTGGGCGCAGCTGCTGCTCGACATCTCCCAGGGGTACTTCCAGGCCGGGCGGACCGAGATCGCGCTCGACCTCGGCGGCTGGTGCGCGGAGGTGGCCACCGCGCTGATCCCGTTCGCCGACGCCAACGAGGCGATGAAGGAGCTGGCCGGGGCCTGCTACCGGCACCACGGCAACCTGCTCGCCGCCACCGGCGACCTGGCGGCGTCGTACCACGCCCACGAGGCGGCGGAGCAACTCCAGCTCGGCCGTTGAGAGGCGGTAAGACCCCCGCTGCTTGACGCGCATTCCGCCCGGACGGACGCTGGCGCTGAAAGGGGGAGGCTCATGGATGTCGTAGAGCTGCACAACCGAACGGTCGCGAACTTCGCGGAACTGGCCTCCGGGGTGACTGCCGGCCAATGGTCGGCACCGACCCCGTGCTCGGACTGGGACGTCCGCGCGCTGGTGAACCACGTCGTCGGCGAGGAGCGCTGGACCCGGCCGCTGATGGAGGGCCGGACGATCGCCGAGGTCGGGAACACCCTCGACGGCGACCTGCTCGGGGACGACCCGGCCGGAGCGGCGTCGGCCGCGGCCGAGGAGGCCCGGGCCGCCGCAACCCGGTCGATCGACAAGGTGCACCTGTCGTACGGCGACGAGGATCCGGACGAGTACCTGCGCCAACTCGCGGCCGACCATCTCGTGCACGGGTGGGACCTGGCCGTGGCCACCGGCGCACCGCCGCGGATGGACGCCGACCTGGTCGACGACGTCGCGACCTGGTTCGCGAAGCGCGAGGAGCTCTACCGCTCGGCCGGCATGATCGGCGAGCACCTCGACGGCTTCACCGAACCGGCCGACGCACTGCTGGCCGCCTTCGGAAGGAACCCGCGGTGGAGTCCGGCGACGTAGTCGAGCGGTTCGGCACCGCCTTCGACCAGGGCGACCTGGAGACCGCGATGTCGCTGGTCACGGCGGACATCGTGTTCGAGTCCACGTCGCCGGCCCCGGACGGCGGCCGCTTCGAGGGCGCGGACGCCGTCCGGGCAGCGTGGGCGAAGCTGTTCGCGGAGACCGCCGAGCCGCACTTCGAGACCGAAGAGACCGTGCTGCTCGCCGACCGGGCCGTGGTGCGCTGGCAGTACTCGTGGAAGACGGACTCCGGCGACCGCGGGCACGTGCGCGGCGTCGACGTCCTGCGCCTCCGGGACGGGAGGATCGCGGAGAAGCTCTCGTATGTGAAGGGCTAGGCTCTCGCGTGCAAGCTCGACAGGACGTGTCAGTCCTCCGGGTAGTGCACCTGAGCGTGAACCTCGCTGCGCATACAGCGTCTCGGCAGTGCACTACCTGTCCAGCGTGCACACCTTGGGACAGGCCAACCCCACATTTACAGCAGCAGGCCGGTCAGTCCTGGAGCTCGGTCTTCAGGGCGCCGACGAACAGGCCGGCTTCGGCCTCGGTCATGCCGGTCTCGGACACCACCAATGCGGTCGCCTGGTGGAGCTCGCCCGCGGCCTTCAGCGCGCGGGTGCGCTCGGCCAGGTTGGTGCCGGGCCGGCGCACCAACGGCGTCCCCGTGGTCGGCGGCACATACCGCCCGAGGCGGATGTCGTCGACCAGCTCCTTGGAGTGCTTGAGGTCGAGGCCGGTGCGGTCACGGATCAGCTTGACCGCGTGCACCGCCTTCTTCGTGGTGATCAGGAACCGCACCTGATCGACATCGTCCGCGGACAGTCGGCCTCGCGCCGCGGCGAGGGCAACGTTGTCCGTCTCCTGGCTGCTCCCTCGGCTGAACAATCCCATGCCGCAATCCTTCCAGAACTCATCAAGCCCGGTGAACTCGAAGCCCGTCGGCGAGCAACCGGAGGATCTCGGGCCAGGCCAGACCGCCCAGCTCGCGGTCGGCGGCCGCCGTACCGCCGCGGGCCATCCGTTGCCCCGAAGTCTTCGGCTCCTCACCGGGCAGCACCACGCGATGCCCGGCCTCGGGGACCGTCACGATCCGCGTCGGCCGGTCGCCGCGCCGTCGCGCGATCTCCTCGGCGAACTCGACCGCGGGCCACACCTGGTCGTCCCCGCCCGCCACGAGCAGCACGTCGCGGATGCGCTCCACCGGGATCCGGGCGCGCTCTGCGTCGGCGTACGTCGCCACGCTCTGCCGGTACAGCCCGACGTAGCTCGGCGGGTCGTCGGCGGCGGCCCAGCCCGGGTCGAACGGTACGAACGGCAACGGCTCGCCTCGCCAGGTCCACGCCGACCGCTGGCTGCCGTCCTCCAGGACCCGGCCCCACACGTAGGCGCTCGGCGCGAACGCGACCACCGCGTCCACGCGCTCGTCCAGCGCACCCAGCAGCAACGCCGCCTCGGCGCCCCACGAGCTGCCCATCACGACCAGCCGATCGTGGTCAGCCAGCTCGTCCAGCGGGAACGACTCCAGCGCCACCTCGTGCGTGACGGTCCAGCGCGGCGCGACGACGTCGTACCCCTCCGCCTCGAGGAGACGCGCCCGGTCCAAGTCCGGCGCACCGCTCGAACCGTGCAGGAGCAGTACGCCGGTGCTCATCAGCCGACGACGACCTCGACCCGCTGGAACTCCTTGAGCTCCGTGTAGCCGGTGGTGGCCATCGCGCGCTTGAGCGCACCGACCAGGTTCATCGTGCCGTCCGGGACCCAGGACGGGCCGAACAGGATCTGCTCCATGGTGCCGGTGACGCCGACCTCGACCCGCTCGCCGCGGGGCAGGTCCTGGTGCCAGGCCTCGGCACCCCAGTGGTACCCGCCGCCGGGGGCGTCGCTCGCGCGGGCCAGCGGCGAACCGACCATCACCGCGTCCGCGCCGCAGGCGATCGCCTTCGCCACGTCACCGGACCGCCCGACCGAGCCGTCCGCGATGACGTGCACGTAGCGCCCGCCGGACTCGTCCATGTAGTCCCGCCGGGCCGCCGCGACATCGGCCACCGCCGACGCCATCGGCACCGCGACGCCGAGCACCTTCCGGGTGGTGTGCGCGGCGCCGCCGCCGAAGCCGACCAGGACGCCGGCCGCGCCGGTCCGCATCAGGTGCAGCGCCGCCTGGTGCGTCGCGCAGCCGCCGACGATCACCGGGACGTCGAGGTCGTAGATGAACTGCTTCAGGTTCAGCGGCTCCGCCTGCCCGGACACGTGCTCGGCGGACACCGTCGTGCCGCGGATGACGAACAGGTCGACCCCGGCGTCCACGACATGCTTGGCGAACTGCTTGGTGCGCTGCGGCGACAACGCGCCGGCCACCGTGACACCGGAGTCACGGATCTCCTGCACCCGCTGGGAGATCAGCTCGGGCTTGATCGGCGCCGCGTAGATCTCCTGCAGCCGGTGCGTCGCCTGCTGCGCGTCGAGGGTGGTGATCTCCTCGAGCAGGTTCGCCGGGTTCTCGTACCGCGTCCAGAGGCCTTCGAGGTTCAGGACGCCGAGACCGCCGGCCTTGCCGATCGCGATCGCGGTGGCCGGCGACATCACCGAGTCCATCGGCGCGGCCAGGATCGGCAGCTCGAACCGGTACGCGTCGATCTGCCAGGCGACCGAGACCTCCTCCGGGTCCCGCGTCCGGCGCGACGGCACGATCGCGATGTCGTCGAACGCGTACGCCTGCCGGCCGCGCTTGGCCCGGCCGATCTCGATCTCGGTCATCTGGTGTCCTAACGGGTGTGTGCAGGCGGGTCAGCGGCCGGAGTAGTTCGGCGCCTCGACCGTCATCTGGATGTCGTGCGGGTGGGACTCCTGCAGGCCGGCGGAGGTGATCCGGACGAACCGGCCCTTCTCCTGCAGCTCGGCCACCGTGCGGGCGCCCGTGTACCACATCGACTGCCGCAGGCCGCCGACCAGCTGGTGCGCGACGGCCGACAGCGGGCCGCGATACGGCACCTGGCCCTCGACGCCCTCGGCGATCAGCTTCTCGTCGCCGCTGCCGTCGTGCTGGAAGTAGCGGTCCTTGGAGTACGACTTGCGCAGGCCGCCGGCCGACGACATCGCGCCGAGCGAGCCCATCCCGCGGTACGCCTTGAACTGCTTGCCGTTGATGAACACCAGGTCGCCCGGCGACTCCTCGCAGCCGGCGAGCAGCGAGCCCAGCATGACGGTGTCCGCGCCCGCGACCAGCGCCTTGGCGATGTCACCGGAATACTGCAGGCCGCCGTCGCCGATGACCGGGACACCGGCCGGCTTGCAGGCCAGCGAGGCCTCGTAGATCGCGGTCACCTGCGGCACACCGACGCCGGACACGACCCGCGTCGTGCAGATCGAGCCCGGGCCGACGCCGACCTTCACGCCGTCCGCGCCCGCGTCGACCAGCGCCTGCGCGCCCGCGCGGGTGCCGACGTTGCCGCCGACGACGTCCACGCCGCGGGTCGCCGGGTCGGCCTTGAGCTTGCGGATGATCTCGATCTGGGCCTGGGAGTGACCGTGCGCGGTGTCCACCACGAGCACGTCGACGCCGGCCTCGACCAGCGTCATGGCCCGCTTGTAGGCCTCGCCGAAGAAGCCGATCGCGGCGCCCACCATCAGCCGGCCGGTGGCGTCCTTGGTGGACAGCGGGAACTTGTCGCGCTTGACGAAGTCCTTCAGCGTGATCAGGCCGGTGAGCTTGCCGGCCTCGTCGACCAGCGGCAGCTTCTCCACCTTGTGCTTGCTGAGCAGCGCCATCGCGTCGTCGGCCGCGATCCCCTGCCGGCCGGTGATCAGCGGCTGCTTGGTCATCACCTCGCGGACCGGCCGGGACAGGTCGGTCTCGAAGCGCATGTCGCGGTTGGTGACGATGCCGACCAGGACGCCGGCGTCGTCCACCACCGGAACGCCGGAGATCCGGTACTGCCCGCAGAGCGCGTCGGCCTCGCCGATGGTGGCGTCCGGGCCGATGGTGATCGGCTGCGCGATCATGCCGGACTCGGAGCGCTTGACCAGGTCGACCTGCTGGGCCTGGTCCTCGATCGAGAGGTTGCGGTGCAGGACGCCGAGGCCGCCCTGGCGCGCCATGGCGATCGCCATCCGGGCCTCGGTGACGGTGTCCATCGCGCTGGACACCAGCGGGATATTGACCTCGACGTTACGACTCAGGCGAGACCGGGTGACGGCCTCGGACGGGATGACGTCGGACTCGTTCGGCTGCAGCAGCACGTCGTCGAAGGTGAGACCGAGGACGGCGAACTTGTCGGGAACTCCAGCGGGGGTGATGTCCATGGGGAAAACGAGCACCTTTTGTACGGCGGCAACGGGACCCCATCCTATCCGCGCCGCCGCCAGGCCCCGAATCCGCCGTCCACAGGCAACCGCCCGCCGCTGGGCGACGGGCGGTGCGTGGCCGGACGGTTACCGGATCGGCTTGTTGACGACCTCGAGGATCTGCAGCAGGCTCGTGTCGGTCGTGGATCCGTGGGTCCGCTCGATGGCGGCGTGCTTGCCCTCCGGATAGTGACCGGTGGAGTGCTTGCCGGTCGGGTAGGTCTTGCGGACCGAGCCCGTGCTGACCTTCCCGCTCGAGTGCTTCCCGCTCTTGGCCGACTTCGTGCTCTTGGCCGAGCTGCGGGTGTCGATCGACTTCGCGGTCGCGTCGGGAACGCCGAAGAACTGCTCGGCGCTCTCGTTGGTGACCGGCAGGCCGCTCGGCGTCGGCAGGACCTCCTGGATCTTCTCGACCAGTTGCTCCACTTGCTGCTGGACCTGCTCGGTCTGCTCCGGGACCTGCGTGACCGGGCTGCTCGGCTTCGTGTCGTCGCCGGAGGTGTCACTGGTACCGGTGCTGTCGGTGCCGGCGGGCGTGGTGCTGTCCGAACCCGGCGGCGTGGTCTCCTCGCCACCGGTCTGACCGTCGCCGGACCCCGCGCTCGGCGTACCGGTCGGGTCGCTCACCGTGTTGTCGCCGGTACCGGTCCCGCCGTCGCCCGTGTTGGTCTCGCCGTTCGTCGGCGGCGGAGTCGCGGTGGTCGTGTCCGTCGGGGTCGGGGTCGGGGTCGCCGGCTCGGTCGGCTCTTCGGTCGGCGTCGACGGCGGCGTGTCCGGCGGGTTCTCGGTCTTGGTGTCGGTCGGCTCGTCGGTCTTGGTACCGGTCGGCTCGTCCGTCTTGTCGTCGGTCGGCTTCGGCGTCGCCGTCACCTCGGTCGTCGGCTTGACCGGCTCCTGCGTCTTCTGCTCGTCGGTCGGGAGCAGCGGGTACGGCCACTCGCGGCTCGCGACCGGCCTGTCCTCCGGCTGGACGACCTCCGGCGTGCCCTTGAGGTCCTGCGCCTGCGGATCGTCGTCGGTTGCCGCGCCGTCCTTGCCGGACTGGGCGGCGTGCTCGGCCTTGTCCTTCTTGAAGTCCTTGCTGACCTTGACGATCTTGCTCCGGTCCACGACCGGCGAGCCGTCGACGTCCTCCTTCGGGAAGCTGGTCTGCGGGCGGACCGCGTCGACCATCTTCTCGATGACCTTCTCGTACGGCGACAACGGATCGCCGGTGACCGCCGCCGCGACCCCGGAGACCGACAGCGCGGCCACCGCGGCGACACCGAAGGCCAGACCGCGGGTCGCCATCTTGCGGGCGAACGGGTCGGTCATCGGGTTGAGCGCGGCGCAGCGCGCCAGGAAGCTCTCCGGATCGTCGATGGTCTCCACCGGGAGCTCGTCCTCGACCTCCACCGCGAGCCGTAGATCGGCCAGCAGTGCGACGGCCGGGTCGTGCTCACCCGCCGAGCGGGCGGACTCCCCACCGGCGGCAAGCAGATCGAGCAGTGCGTCATCGGCCTCGATCGCGTCCAGGTCGAATCGGTCAGCCATGATGCCCCTCCCCTGCTCTTCCTCGTTCCAGCTGTGTTTCATGCCCCACGAACCCCCTGAGCGTGTTCAACGCCCGATGCTGTGCGACCCTCACCGCCCCCGGTGTCATGCCCAGTGCCCGGCCGGTCTCCTCGGCTGACATCCCCGCAACGACGCGAAGGCGCAGGATCTCGCGCAGTTTCTCCGGCAGTTTGTCCAGCAGCCCCATGATGTGCTGGACCTCTGAGTGCCGTACCGCGTGCTCCTCCGGCGTCGGTGACTCGTCCGCGCCGTCCGGCAGGTCCGGCGTCGAGACGTCGGCCACCGCGAACGCACGCTGGGCATCGGCGACCTTGCGGGCCGCGATGCCGTAGACGAAAGCCTCGAAAGGCCTCCCCTCGTCGCGGTAGCGGCCGAGCGCGCCGAAAACCGCGACACAAACTTCTTGCGCGACGTCGTCGACCATGTCGGCGCCGCCGGGATAGGTCCACAGACGGGACCGTACGTAGCGGTGCGCCACAGCGCGCACCCTGGTGAGCAGGTCGTTGAGAGCTGTACGGTCCCCGTCGCCGGCCAGCGCGGCAAGATCCCTGAGCTCGACCCGGTCGTGGGTGTCAGGTACTCGGACCTCTGTCACCCCTCGCCCCCTCGTGTTCGGACCGGTCAGCTCGAAAGATGGTACGGCGCTCAACTCTCCTTGCATAGTGGCAATTCGTGGTCAAGCCAGGGTTTTGGTCACGATCTGTCACTACTGGCCGGTTCGGTTCGCCGCGGCGCGCTGAACCGGATGAGTTCGGTGGCGTGATCGCCGCCCCAGTCGATCGGCGTGCGGCCGGTCTCCAGCCAGCCCGCCCGGCGGTACAGGCGCTCTGCCGCGCCGCGGTTGCCGACCACCTCGAGCGACAGCGGCCGCCCGAGCCCCGCCGCTGTCTGCACGCAATGGTCGAGCAACTGGCGGCCAACCCCCTGACGCGTCGCCGTCGGATCCACGAACAACCGCTCCACCTCGGCGCCGTCGCCCACTCCCGTCAGCACCACATGTCCGACAACCCGCTCACCGGCTCCGGTCACGGCCACCCAGCAGCCGAGCGCCGCCTCCGGCGTCAGCCACCGCTCCGGGTCGGCGGGCCAATTGATCGGGTAGCCGGCCTGCGCGTGCACCACCCGCAACAACTCGACGCAGACCTGCAGGTCCTCGGAACGACGCTCGCGAATCGACACAGCTCCTATGAGAACAGAGCACCGCCCGGCAGTTTCCTGCCGGGCGGTGCTCTGTGTGCTGTGCTGTCGAACTACGGCTTGACTACTGCCTGAGGTCAGTGACCGTGCCCGTGGCCGTGACCGGCCGCGGCGGGCTCCTCTTCCTCGGGCTTGTCGACGACCAGGGTCTCGGTCGTCAGCAGCAGCGCGGCGATCGAGCCGGCGTTGGCGAGCGCGGACCGGGTCACCTTGACCGGGTCCAGCACGCCCTGGGCCAGCAGGTCGCCATACTCACCGGTGGCGGCGTTGAAGCCGCTGCCGGACTCGAGCTCGGCCACCTTCGACGTCACGACGTAGCCCTCGTAGCCGCCGTTCTCGGCGATCCAGCGCAGCGGCTCGACGATCGACTTGCGGACGATCCGGACACCGGTCGCCTCGTCACCTTCGAGGTCGAGGCCGCCGTCCAGGACGGTCGCCGCGTGCACGAGAGCGGAGCCGCCGCCGGCGACGATGCCCTCCTCGATCGCGGCCCGGGTCGCGGACACCGCGTCCTCGATCCGGTGCTTCTTCTCCTTCAGCTCGACCTCGGTGGCCGCGCCGACCTTGATCACGCAGACGCCGCCGGCCAGCTTGGCCAGCCGCTCCTGCAGCTTCTCGCGGTCCCAGTCGGAGTCGGTGCGCTCGATCTCGGACTTGATCTGGCTGACCCGGCCCTCGATGTCCTCGGCCTTGCCGGAACCCTCGACGACGGTCGTGTTGTCCTTCGAGACCACGATCCGGCGGGCCGAACCGAGCACCTCGAGGCCGACCTGGTCGAGCTTCAGCCCGACCTCGGGGGCGACGACCTGCGCGCCGGTGAGCGCGGCCAGGTCCTCCAGCATCGCCTTGCGGCGGTCGCCGAAGCCCGGCGCCTTGACGGCGACCGAGGTGAAGTTGCCGCGGATCTTGTTCACCACGAGGGTGGACAGCGCCTCGGCCTCGACGTCCTCGGCGATGATCAGCAGGGTCTTGCCGGACTGCACGACCTTCTCCAGCAGCGGCAGCAGGTCCGCGATCGCGGAGATCTTGCCCTGGTGGATCAGGATGTACGGGTCCTCCAGCACCGCTTCGCCGGCCTCGGCGTCGGTGATGAAGTACGGCGAGATGTAGCCCTTGTCGAACTGCATACCCTCGGTGAACTCGAGCTCGGTCCCGAAGGTGTTCGACTCCTCGACGGTGATCACACCGTCCTTGCCGACCTTGTCGAACGCGTCCGCGATCAGCGCGCCGATCTCGGCGTCGCGGGCGGAGATGGTCGCGACGTGGGCCATGTCGCCCTTGTCGTCGACCGGCTTCGCGGTGTCCACCAGCTTGGCCGACACGGCCTCGACGGCCGCCTCGATACCGCGCTTGAGGCCCATCGGGTTGGCGCCGGCGGCGACCGCCCGGAGGCCCTCGTGCACCAGCGCCTGCGCCAGCACCGTCGCGGTGGTGGTGCCGTCACCGGCGATGTCGTTGGTCTTGGTGGCGACCTCCTTGGTCAGCTGCGCACCAAGGTTCTCGAACGGGTCGTCCAGCTCGACCTCACGGGCGACGGTGACACCGTCGTTGGTGATGGTCGGGGCGCCCCACTTCTTGTCCAGGACGACGTAACGGCCCTTCGGGCCGAGCGTCACCTTCACCGTGTTCGCGAGCTTGTCGACGCCGCGCTCCAGCGCGCGCCGCGCGTTCTCGTCGAACTCGAGGATCTTCGGCATGAAAAATCCAGTCCCTCTCTGAAATTCGCTCTTCGTAAGCAGTACGGACTCGCTGGTCCCAGACCGACTCCGCCCCGGCGCCGGTGTGCGGCACCAGGGCGGTGTCAGTCAGGAACAGCGAGCGATCGTCACTTGCTGACGACTGCGAGGATGTCGCGGGCGCCCAGGATCAGGTAGTCCTGGCCGTCGTACTTGACCTCGGTGCCGCCGTACTTGGAGTAGATGACCTTGTCGCCGACGGCGACGTCCAGCGGGACGCGGTTGCCGTTGTCGTCGATCCGGCCCGGGCCGACGGCGAGGATCTCGCCCTCCTGCGGCTTCTCCTTGGCGGTGTCCGGGATCACCAGGCCGGACTTCGTGGTCTGCTCGGCTTCGAGCGGCGCGACGAGGACGCGGTCCTCGAGCGGCTTGATCGTGACCGACACTTGCTGACCTCCACGGTCGAATTCGCTTGTCTGTGGCATGTGGTCGCGCTCCCCTGCCGTCGCGGGGGTCAGAGGCCGGACCGCTGGCACCCTCGTGTGGAGAGTGCCAACACCGAATCTAGGCCGCGATTAGCACTCGGTCAACTCGAGTGCCAGACGAATTCTCATCGGCCGGGTAATCGTCCGGGTACGGATTGTGGCCGAACGCTGGGCCGGACCCGGGTCCGCATGCGACCGTTCTCTCAGAGCGATCACAGGAGGGGCCCATGGCGTTCAAGCTGCCCGCGTTCCCGAAGCTGTCCGGCCGGACGATCGCGCTGCTGACCGCCGTCGCCGCGGTCGGCGTCGGCGCCGTCGCGGCCAACGCGTCGAAAGAGTCGCCGCCGGCCGCCGGCCCGCCCGTCGCGGCCCCGGCAGCAGACGCACCCAAGGTCGACGAAGCGGTGTCCAACGACGCGACGGCGGCCGAGCTGAAGGTAGCGGCCGCGCTGCCGCAGTGCAGGTCTGCCCGGCTCGTGCCGGTGAACCGCAGCTGGGGCATCCCGATGCCGTCGATCCTGGGCAGCACGAGCACGACCTGCAACCTCATGTACGGCGACGACCCGTTCCGCGGCTCCGCCCGGACAGGTGATCCGGAGACCGCGATCCAGGTCCTCCAGCGCAACCTGAACTTCTGTTACGGCACCAAGCTCGCCGTCGACGGCATCTACGGCACCAACACCCGCACTGTCATCAAGATGGTGCAGCGCAAGCACCACCTGGTGGTGGACGGCATCTACGGCCCGAAGACCCGCTCCGCGATGAACTGGCGCCTGTACTCGATGGCTACCCGCAGCTGGAGCAGGAGCTGTTCCAGCCCGCTCTAGGCTTACCGGGTGACTGTCACGGCGTTGCTCGACGGACCAGGCGCTGAGGTGCTGGCGGCTGCTTGTGCTGAGTACCGCCCCGGCAGAGAGCTCCAGCTCGTCGAGAAGCTCAGACGCTCGTACGACGCGACACTGGTCACGACTGCGGTGACCCAGGCCGCACTACGCCACCGTGCGACCGCCAAGTTCGGTCCGGACGCGGAGCGCATGTACTTCACCCCGGACGGCCTGGAGCAGTCCACCCGCACCACAGTGAGCACCCACCGCGCCGTACGGATCGCAGCCACCCAGATCGACACCGTGGTCGACCTGGGGTGCGGCATCGGCGGCGACCTGATCACGATGGCCCGCGCCGGCCTGCGGGTCACCGGCGTGGAGCGGGACCCCGAGACAGCAGCGGTCGCCCGGGCAAACCTGGCCACGTTCGACCTGCCCGGCGATGTCCTGGTAGGCGATGCGCAGACCACGGACCTCACGCCGTACGACATGGTGTTCGCCGATCCTGCGCGGCGGGCCGACGGGCGGCGCGTGTTCGACCACAACGCCTACTCGCCGCCGTGGTCGTTCGTGACCTCGCTCCTGGAGCGGACCGCGTGCGTGAAGGTGGCGCCCGGCATTCCGCACGACGCGATTCCCGACAGCGTGGAAGCCGAGTGGATCAGCGATGGCGGTGAGGTGAAGGAAGCCGCACTGTGGTCCGGAAAGTTGTACGGCGGTACGTCCCGCCGGGCGACGCTGCTGCCGAGCCAGGCGAGTGTCGCCGAGGCGCCGGACGCTGAGGTCGGGCCGGTCGGGCGGTACATCTACGAGCCGGACGGCGCCGTCGTCCGGGCCGGTCTGGTGACGGCGGTCGCGGCAGCCGTGGGTGGCTGGCTGCTCGATCCGCGCATCGCTTACGTCACGGCGGCGCAGCACGTGCTGACGCCGCTCGCCTCGGCGTACGAGGTGCTGGAAGAGCTGCCCTACAAGGAGAAGGCGTTGCGCGCCTGGGTTCGCAGCAACGGGATCGGCACGCTGGAGATCAAGAAGCGCGGGGTGGATCTCGATCCGGCGCAGCTGCGCAAGAAGCTTGCTCCGAAGGGTGCGGCGTCGGCGACGCTGATCATCACGCGGATCGACCGGGACGCCGTCGCCTACTCGTGCCGCAGAGTGGCCGATGGCCGGTAGCGCCATGCCCGACGGCCGGCCCCTCGAGTCGGAACTGTTCCCGTCCGCGGGCGCACACCGATGGGTTTCCGGAGGCACCAGTGCGGTGCACACCCACGACGAGGGGCACTTGGTGTACGCCGCCCGCGGCGTCATCTCCGTCCACACCGATCACGGCACCTCGATCGTGCCCGCCAACCGCGTCGCCTGGACGCCGGCACACTCGACGCACCACCACCGCGCGCACGGCGAGACCGATATGCGGATCGTGTTCCTGACCGCCGGACTGGCGCGGCGCATCCCGGACCGCCCCGCCGTCTTCCTTGCCTCCGGCCTCGCCCGCGAGGCACTCCTCGCCCTGACCAGCCGCCAACTGGACACCGGAGCCCGGCGCCGCCTGGAACACGTCCTCGTCGGCGAACTCCACGAAGCCGCCGAGCAACCGCTGCAACTCCCCGAGCCGCGCGACGACCGCTTGCGCACCATCGCGAAACTGCTGCACGAGAACCCTGCCGACAACACGTCACTGGCCGAGCTCGGCCGCGCGGCCGGCGCCGGCTCCCGGACGCTCAGCCGGCTGCTCCGCGACGAACTCGGCATGACCTTCTACGAATGGCGCACGCAGCTCCGGATCTACCATGCGCTCGTGCTGCTCGCCGCCGGCCACGACACCACGTACGTCGCGCACGCCTGCGGCTGGGCGAACCCGAGCGGCTTCATCGCGGCCTTCGCGGCGATCGTCGGCACCACCCCCGGCCGGCATCGGGCCGAACAGTCCTGACTTGCGCTCGACCTGTATTCGAACATATGATCGATCTCGCGAGCGGGTCTCCGGGGACCTGCCGGCGGGCGAGGTGCTGCGTCCGCTGCCGCTCTCCCCGGAGGCCCGCCACCAACACCCGACAGCTCCGGCGGGGACAGGATTCTTCGGGACGAACGGCTCTGCCGCGCAGCGGGTCACCGACCGACGCTGAAGGTGGAGAGGTTCGCATCGAAGGAGGTGTCGACATGACACAGACAACCTCCGATTACGAGCGGGCGCGCTCCCGTCTGCTCAAGAAGCGCAAGGTCCGTGGCGACATCGTCGGCTACGTGATCGTCAACGCCTTCCTGGTGGGGATCTGGGCCATCACCGGCCGTGGCTACTTCTGGCCGGGCTGGGTCCTTGCCGGGTGGGGAGTCTTGCTCGCACTCAACGTGTGGCAGGTGTTCTTCCGTCACGAGGTGACCGAGGCCGACATCCAGCGCGAGCTGCGCCGTACCCGGTGAAGGGAGTGTTCGTCATGCGTGTTCCGAAGCGAGACCTGATCGCCACCGGTGTCGTGGCGCTGGCCGTCGCGCTGTACGTGCTGTGGCTCGTCGACATCGCGCTGCCCTGGATGGACGGCATCCGGGCGACCGGCGCGGTGCTGCTCGGGCTGGGATTCGCGGCATCGCTGATCGCCGTGGTTCCTGGATTCGATGCGCTCCTGCACGGCAACAAGGCCTACCTGGCCGTCACCTCGTTGCTCGGGACCGCCGCCTTCGCGGGTGGTCTGCTGATGCTGATCAGCGCGAGCGACATCGGCCTCGCCGTACTGATGGCGGCGATGGTGGTGCTGTGGGCGATCGCGACGTCCCACCACATGCTGATCGACGCCAAGGTCCACGGCCGACGGCACTTCCGGCTGGCCGCCTGACCGCCACGACAGACCGGCGCGTCACCGGCCGGTGCGGAAGCGGCTCCGGATCGGCAACCGGAGCCGCGCGATCGCGATCCCCCCGACCGCGGCCGCCGTCGACGTCCGGTGCCGGCCTGCCTGCAACTCTTCGACCACGACATCGCGGGAGGCCTGCCGATCCGACGACCCCGGCTCACCCAGGGCCGCTCTGACGGAGTCCGTGACCAGCAGGTTCCAGTCGTGGGCGCGCCGCAGCATCGCGTGCGCCTCGCCGCGGATCGAGTACGTCGTCACCGCCACTCCGGCCGCCCGCAGCCGCGCCGCGTACGCCGTCGTACCCGCTGGATCGGTCATCTTGTCGTCGGTGCCGTGTACGAAGGTGACCGGCGGACGCAGCGCGGCGAGCGGTTCGCCGGCCGGCAACCACGGGGCCAGCCCGAGCACGCCTGCCACCCGCGGATGATCGCCCGCGGCAACAACCGCCCGACCGCCCATCGAGTGCCCGATCAGGAACACCCGCGAGAGCACCGGCGGCAGTTCGTCCAGGACGGTCCGCAGATCGGCGGCCGCGTCGCCGGCGTCGTTCCAGCCGCGGAAGCGGTACCGCAGGAACCCGATCGCAGCGTCCGGCGCCGCCGCGCGCGCGGCCACCGCGAACGGCCACATCCGCAACAGCGCGGGCCGCCACAGATGCGGGTCGGCGTGCGAGTGCTCCGACCCGCCGTGGGCGAGCAGCACCAGATCCGTCGCTCCGGCCGGGCGCCGGACGAAGTCGACACCCGGACAGCTCACAGCTGGTTGTACAGCTCGGTCGGCTCCTTGCGGATGGCCATCATCCGGCCGGGCGGCGTCTCGGTGAAGCCGTACGAGCGGTAGAGCTCGTGCGCGTCGGCCGTCGCCAGCAGGATCTGCCGCAGGCCCTTCAGGTCCGGGTGCTCCAGCAGCGTCGACACGACGAACCGCCCGAGGCCGTGACCCCGGTGCGACTCCAGCACGAACACGTCGGCCAGCCACGCGAACGTGGCCCGGTCCGTCACCATCCGCGCGTACGCCACCATCGCGCCGGCCGCGTCGTACACCCCGAGGTTGAGCGATCCCGCGATCGCGCGGTCCACCACCTCGCGCGGGATCCCCTGCGCCCAGTACGACGAACTCAGGAAGCTCTGGACGACAGCGGCGTCGACGCGTTCGGCGGTGTCGTCAGCCTCGAAACCGTCCGGCCCGGTCCACTTCATCTGTTCAGTACCTCCGTGATCGGCATCGAGGAATCGGCGGGGAGATCGAGTGGCGACGGCTGCTTCCCGGCCCGGACCAATTCCGAGCCGAGCGCGGCGACCATCGCGCCGTTGTCGGTGCACAACCCCGGTCGCGGCACCCGGACGGCGATACCGGCCGCGGCGGCCCGCTCCTCGGCCATCGCCCGCAGCCGCGAGTTCGCCGCGACACCGCCGCCGATCAGCAGGTGCTCGAACCCGCGGTCCTTGCAGGCGTCGATCGCCTTGCGGGTCAGCACGTCGCAGACCGCCTCCTGGAAGGCCGCGGCCACGTGGTTCACCGGCACGTCCTCACCGTCGCGCCGGCGCGCCTCGACCCAGCGTGCGACCGCGGTCTTCAACCCCGAGAACGAGAAGTCGAACCGGTGCCGCTCGAGGTCGCGCTGCGACGTCAGCCCGCGCGGGAACGTCACGTACAGCCGGTCGCCGCCGTCGCGCGCCGCCTTGTCGATGTACGGCCCGCCCGGGAACGGCAGCCCGAGCACCCGCGCGACCTTGTCGAACGCCTCGCCGGCCGCGTCGTCGATGGTGCTGCCCATCGGTACGACGCCGTCGGTGATGTCCTCGACCGCGAGCAGCGACGAGTGGCCGCCGGACACCAGCATCGCGACACAGCCCTTCGGCAGGTCACCGTGCTCCAAGGTGTCGACCGCGACGTGCGCCGCGAGGTGGTTCACGCCGTAGATCGGTTTGCCCAGCGACAACGCCAGGCCCTTGGCCGCCGCGACACCGACAAGCAGCGCACCAGCCAGCCCGGGGCCGCTGGTCACCGCGACCGCGTCCACGTCGGTCGGCTTGATCCCGGCGGTCTCGCAGGCCCGCCGGATCGTCGGCACCATCGCTTCGAGGTGCGCGCGACTGGCCACCTCGGGGACGACACCGCCGAACCGGGCGTGCTCCTCGACGCTGGACGCGACCGCGTCGGCGAGCAGCGTCTGCCCGCGCACGATCCCGACACCGGTCTCGTCGCACGACGTCTCGATCCCCAGGATCAAAGGCTCGTTCACAGTTCCTCCCGCCACCGCATGATCACCGCGTCCTCGCCGCCGCCGTAGTACCCCTGCCGACGGCTGATCTCCTCGAACCCGAACCCGGCGTACAGGGCTTGCGCCGACTGATTGCCCGAGGCAACTTCAAGCAGAACCGTCCGGCCCGCACAACGATCCAGGGCGATCGTCATCAGCTGCCCACCGATACCGGTCCGCCGCTCGGCCGGCGTCACCGCGATCCGCAGGACCTCGACCACGTCCTCCACAACCGGCGGCACCAGCAGTACGGCGTACCCGACGACCGCGCCCTCGTCCGCGACCAGGATCGTCCGGTCCTCGGACAGCCGCTCGAACTCGTCCGCCCACGCGCCCGCACTCCAGGCGTCCGACCCGAAGCACACCTCGTCGAGCGCGACCAACGCCGGCAGATCGTCCGCGCGCGCAGGCCGGATGGCAGGTCTCACAGCACGCTCTTCGGCCCGGCGGACATCGTCACGTCTGGGCGGCGCAGGTACATCGGCTCGGGCTCGACGACCACCAGGGTCCCGGTCGCGACACCGGTCGCGAGCACCTCGGCCGACGGATATTCGGCAACCGCGTCATCGGCGGCCGGCGGCAGACCCAGCACGTCGCCGTACAGAACAGCACCTCGGCCGATGACGGGCAGCCCGGACAGCACGTGGGCGACGTCGGCCGGCTTGTCGACCGCGGGCCCCTCCAGGCGCCGGCGACTCCCGTCCACGGCCGGCCCGTCGTACAGCGCCCAGTAGATCTCCTTGCGGCGCGCGTCCGTGGCGACCGCGACCGGCAGGGTCAGCGACGACTGGCGCGCGAGAATGTCGAGGCTGCAGACGCCGGAGACCTCGATGCCCAGCACCTCGCCCATCGTCCGGGCCGTCACCAGCCCGACCCGCAGGCCGGTGAACGGGCCGGGGCCGACGCCGACCGCGATCCCGGTCAGGTCGCGCGGGCCGGCTCCCGCTGAGTCCAGCGCCGACGCGATCGCGGGGGCGAGCAGCTCGCCGTGCCGGAGCGCGTCGACGGTCGTCGACGACGCGACGATCTCACCGGCCGGCGTCGCCAGCGCGACCGTGACCGCGGCACTCGAGGTGTCGAAGGCGAGCAGCATGTCAGTTCTTCTCCAAAGCCGACACGCGGACGCCGGAGGTGGCCCAGCGCGGGCCGACCGGGGTGATCCGCAGCGCGCGCGTCTCGTCGGTGTCGTCGTCGCCGCGCGTCACCACGATGTCGAGCCGGTCGGGCGCGAGCGCCTCGGCCAGACCGTGACCCCATTCGACGACGGTGACCGCGTCCTCCAGGCTGGCGTCCAGGTCGAGATCGTCCAGCTCCGCGAAGCCCCCGACCCGGTACGCGTCGACGTGCACCAGCGCGGGCCCGTCGACCAGCGACGGATGCACCCGCGAGATCACGAACGTCGGCGACGTGATCGCGCCGCGCACCTTCAGTCCGGCGCCCAGCCCTTGCGTGAACGTCGTCTTCCCCGCCCCGAGGTCCCCGGACAGTACGAGCACGTCGCCCGCCCGCAGCTGTCCGGCCAGCTCCTCGCCGATCGCCTGCATGTCGTCGGCGGTCGGCACCTCCAGCTCGACAGGCATCGCCTTGGCGAAGATCAGGTTGTGCGCCTGCTGGTCGACGACGGAGTACCCCCGCCGGCGCCAGAATTCCACGGTGTCCGGCAGCTCGATCCGCGCGATCAGGTTCACCCGGTTGAGCCCCCGCCGTACGGCGACCTCCTCGGCGCAGCCGACCATCGCCGAGGCGACGCCGCGGGCCTGGGACCGCGGGTCGACCGACACGCGGCGCAGGTTGAGCACGTCACCGGCCTGCTCGAACAGCATCGCGCCGAGCGGCACCCCGTCGCTGAGCACGAGCAGCCCGCCGTGCTCCGCGAGCGCGGCCGCCACGGTCGTGACGTTCTCGGACAGCTGCGTCGACGGCGGATCGAGCACCCGCCGCGCGGCGAACGCGTGGTGGATCACCGACACGATCTCCGCGGCATGCTCGGGTGTCGCGTCGACGACGTGCAGGTCGGTCATGACCCCCCTAACGATTGTTCAGCTCGCTCGATCATCCCAAGGAGGGCGGCGGTGAACTCGCGGTGGTGCTCGATCAGGCCGAGATGGCCGCAGTTCTTCACCTCGACCAGCTCGGCGCCGGGCACCCGCCGGACGATCTCCTCGGCGTGGGCGAACGGCGTCAGGTGGTCCTTGTCGCCGCCGATCACGACGCACTCCACCTTCTGCAGCGGCTCCAGCGCCTCGAACTTGTCGTGCAGCGCGAAGATCGGGTAGAAGTCCGCGATCACCTCGATCGGCGTTGCCGCGATCATCTCGTTGACGAACTCGGTGAACGCCGGCGGCACCTCGGAGCCGAACGAGTACTTCCGGGTGAGCAGGTAGCTGAGGTCCGTCCCGGCCTTCCGGCTGCGCTCCACCACGTCCGGGATCCGGGCCAGCGCGGCGACCGTCGGCGTCGCGAGCGCCCGCGCCAGCCGGCCGACCTTGCCGGGGAACACGATCGGGACCTGGTCCAGCCCGCCGGCGCTGGTCGAGCAGAGACCGACGCCGATCACCCGGTCGCCGAACAGCTCGGGATGCTGCTCGGCGAGCGCCATGATCGTCATGCCGCCCATCGAGTGACCGATCAGGATCACCGGACCGGTCGGGGCGAACCGCTCGAGGATCCCGTAGAGGTCCTTGCCGAGCTGCTCGATGCTGACGCCTTCCTTGGGCGACCGGCCGGAGCGGCCGTGCGAGCGCTGGTCGTAGAAGACCATCGTGCCGATGCCGGCCAGGTCACGGCGCTCGAAGTGCCAGGCGTCCAGGTTCAGGCCATACCCGTGGACGAAGATCACCGTCAGGTCCTCGGTCGGCAACGGCAACTTGCGGCCCAGCCGTCGCTTCGGTGGTGGCGCAGGTCGCCGGGAACGCTTGAGTTCGTCCACCTCCACGTACAGCTCGACGCCGTCGTCGGCGGTGAAGACGTACGGCGTGCCACGCTGGGAACCGAACGGTTCCGCCTCCAGCTGCTTGCGCTGGCCCGAGCGCCGCCCGATCACCTGACGCTCGACCGCGACACCTGCCGCGGCACCCGCGGCCAGCACGCCGACCGCGGCCCCGATCAGACCAGCAGTCCGACTTGCTTTGGACATGCCGGCCTACCTTTCGGCCGGGGCGGCAGGTCGGGGCAGGTCCTGGGCGCTGTCGACGTACCTGCGCGGGATCCGCGCACCCAGCCGGGTCACGATCTCGTAGTTGATGGTCCCGGCCGCGTCGGCCCAGTCGTCCGCGGTCGGCTCGCCCGCCGTCCCCGGGCCGAACAACACGACCTCGTCGCCCGCCGCGGCCTCGTCGTCCTCGAGATCGACGACGCACTGGTCCATGCAGATCCGGCCGACGATCGCCCGGCGCCGGCCGTGCACCTGGACCGGGCCGCCGTTCGAGGCGTGTCGCGGCAGGCCGTCGCCGTACCCGAGCGGGACCAGGCCGAGTGTCGACGGCCGCGGCGCGGTCCAGGTCAGCCCGTACGAGACGCCGGCGCCGGCCGGCACCCGCTTCACCATCGCCAGCCGCGCCTTCAGCGTCATCGCCGGTTTCAGCCCGAGCTCGGCCGACGGCAACGCATGCCCGAACGGCGACAGCCCGTACGTCGCGACGCCCGGCCGGACCAGGTCGAAATGGGTCTCCGGCAGCGCGAGCGTGGCGCCGGAGTTCGCCAGGTGCTTGAACTCGGCGTCGACGCCGAACGACTCGGCCACCTCGATCGCCTCGGTGAAGGTCGCCAGCTGCGACTCGTTCACCGGGCTCTTCGGCTCGTCCGAGGACGCCAGGTGCGACCAGATGCCCTTGATCTCGATCCGCCCGGCGGCCTGCTCGCGGACGGCGGCGCGGATCAGCGCCGGCCACTCCTCCGGTACGGCGCCGCCGCGGGACATGCCGGTGTCAATCTTCAGGTGCACCCGCGCCGGACGGTCCTGCACGCCCGCGGCCAGCTCGTCGATCTCCCACGGCGCCCCGGCCGACAGGTCGATCCCGGCCTCGATGGCGTCGGCGAGCGGCTCGCCGGGCGTGGTCAGCCAGCAGAAGATCCGCCCGGTGTCACCGGCCTCGCGGAGCGCCAGCGCCTCGTCGAGCACCGCGGCGCCGATCCAGTCCGCGCCGGCCTCGCGAGCGGCCCGGGCGACCGGGACCATCCCGTGCCCGTACCCGTCGGCCTTGACCACGGCCATCAGCTGCGCACCCGCGGCGCGGGCGCGCAGCGTGGTCACGTTGTGACGGATCGCGGCCAGATCGACCACCGCCTCGGCGCGGACCGGGCGTGACTGAGGAGTAGGCATGGTCGGTCCAGGGTATGTCTCCCAGCCCCACGCCGTCGCGAGCAGGTGCTCGGCGCGGCGCATCGGCGTGCTGGAGCGAAGGCCTCGATGTGGTTTCATCGTGGCCTTTGCTCCAGTGCGGCGAGGTGGCGTGCCGAGTGCCGCGCAGTAGGCGTGGGGCTGGGAGACATGCCCTCGTGTCAGGCGCCGTCGATGAGGGGCGCGAGGGCGGTCATGGTGTGGAAAACCGTGTCCGCATCGGAGAGTTTCGCGGGGTCGGTCATGCCGGCGTACCCGAAGACCTTCATCCCGGCGGCGACCGCGGCCGCGACGCCGAGCGGGCTGTCCTCGATCACCAGGCAGTCGACCGGCTTCACGCTCATCGAGGCGGCCGCGTGCAGGAACAGGTCGGGGGCCGGCTTGCCGTGTGCGACGTCCTCGGCGCTGAAGATCCGGCCTTCGAACCGGTGCAGGAAGCCGACCGCGGTCAACGCCGTGCGGATCCGCCGATGGGTGCCGGAGGAGGCCAGGCAGTAGGTCAGGCCGCGGTCGTCCAGGTGGTCGAGAACCGCCTCGACGCCCTCGATCGCCCGCAGGTTCGCGAACCCGTCGAACAGCCGCTGGTGATAGCGGTCCTCGAGATCTGCCGGCAGCGGCCGCCCGAGCCGCGCCTCCGCCGTCCGGCGCATCGAGGCCATCGACCCGCCCATGAAGTCCCGCACCGCCTCCTCGAACGTGTACGGCAGCCCCGCCTCGGTGAGCAGCTCGGCCAGAATCGTGTTGGCCAGCCGCTCGGAGTCCACCAGCACGCCGTCGTTGTCGAAGATCACCAGTTCGGTCACATCCAGAACCCTAAGCGGCCACCGCGAGAGCGCGGTGGCCGCCGGGGGTCGCGAGAGCGCGAGGGGTCAGCTCTCCTGGATGGAGAAATCGGTGAAGGCGAAGCGCTGCTTGGTGTTGTTGGTGGAGACCACCTCCACGCCGTAGTCGACCTGCCAGGTGGTGGAGTTCGCCGGGATCCACTTCCGGGCTTCCAGGTCCTGGAAGAACGACTGCAGCGGCATGGTGCCGGCGGTCTGGGTGTTCACCGACTTGTAGGTGAAGATGCCGCCCGGGGTGTTGGCGCCGTCGGTCTTCCAGACCTCGTACTGCTGGCCGCCGATCGTCGTGGTGCCGATCTTCGAGCCGGCCGGGGTCTGGCCGGAGTTCTGGGTCCAGATCATCAGCTCGTTCTCGAAGCCGTTGTTGATCCAGATGTCGAACGCCACGTTGTAGATGCAGCCCGAGCAGCTCGGCGCGGTGGCGGCGAACTTCGCCGACTGGATCCGCGCGAGCGGGAAGTCGGCGTAGTCCTTGTGCACGTTCGGGTAGGCCTGGACGCCGAGGTCACCGGGCTTCGGCTGGGTGACGTCCTCGAACCAGTTGTCGTAGTTGCAGACCGACATCGTGTACGTGCCGTTGTGGTTGTTCCACATGTTGTTGTGCACGTAGTACTGGCCGTAGGTCCGGCCCTCGCCGGCGTTGCCGGTCGCCGTGGTGACCCAGCCCGGGTTGGTGCAGCTCTTGGTCCCGGTCGGCGTGCTCGTCGGGGTGCTGCTCGGCGGGCTCGTCGGCGTGCTGGTCGGCGGGCTCGACGTGGGCGGCTTGGTCGGTGTGGTGGTGGTCTGCGTCGGCGTCGCGGTGGGCGTGCTGGACGTCGGCGGCTTGGTCGGTGTCGTAGTGGTGGACGGCGCCGGGGTCGTGGGCTGACCCGCTACCGCGGCGAAGTCGTAGTGCGCCGTGTACGTCAGCTTGGTGCCGGCCGCGTACTTGTTGCCGTCGTACCGGAGCGCACGCAGGCGGTAGCTCTGGTCGGTCGTGCGGCTCGGGTCGATCGACAGCATCGCGGGGCCGGAGGGGGTCGCGGTGATCGCGACCGGCTTCTGGCCGAAGCCGTGCAGGACCGTGCATCCGGAGTACGCGTCCAGGACGCAGGTCTCCACACGTCCGGCACTGGGCAGAGCGGTCACCGTGCTGTCCGCGGCGTTCGCGGTCGCGACCGGCGAGTCCTTGCTCGCGTGCACGACGATCGGCGCCGCGACCAGCACGCCGACCGCGAGGACGGCCGCCGGGAGGAGGGTGCGACTCCGGAATGATCGGGAGGAGGGGGGCATGCGAAACGTTCCTGTCTGTCTCTGACGGTCCGCCCGGTGTTGCCCCAGTGCTACCGGGCGACCAGCTCTTCGGTTGGGTCCCCAGGAAGGTTGCTCTCGCGTACGGCGCCTGACGTTATCCAACCGTGACCAAGAGATGTCAACCCCGGGTCCTGAATTAACGGAGCCTTCACCCGCAACGCGAGCGCTGCCGGCAGCGTCCTCAGAGCGTGAACACACGGATGATCTCACTCTCCGCGACGGCTCTGCTCCTCCTGACCGCGTGCGGGACCGAGGCCGGAACCGGCTCCAGGGACGGCGCACGGGACGGCGCCGCGCTGACCGGGCGGACCTTCCTGTCCACCTCGGTGAGCGAGAACGGGAAACCGCGAGCACTCGCTCCGCGGACCCGGATCCGGCTGGAGTTCACCGAGGACGGCCGGCTGTCCTTCGATGCCGGCTGCAACTCGTCACAGGCGAAGGTGTCGACGAGCGACGGCCGGCTGGTCCTTGACAAGGAAATCACGTCGACGCTGATCGGCTGCATGGAGCCGCTCCAGAGCCAGGACGCCTGGATGGCCGGCGTGATCGCGGCCAAGCCGGCCTGGAAGCTCGACGGCGACAAGCTCGAACTGTCCACGGACAGCGCGACGATCTCGCTGCTGGACCGGCAGAGCGCAGAGCCGGACCTAGCGCTCGACGGGACGAAGTGGGCGCTGTCCACCGTCGTCACCGGTGAGTCCGCGTCGCACCAGGTCGGTTCCGAGAAGGCCTGGATGACGCTGAACGGCGAGCGGGTCACCGGTTCGACCGGTTGCAACGAGTTCCAGGGCACGATCGCGCGCGGGACCGGCACGCTGACCTTCGGCGAACTCGCCACCACCCGGCGGGCCTGCACGGGTGCCGCGACTACGCTGGAATCCGTTGTCCTCAAGGGATTGAAGGGCGAGCTGACCTACACGATCGACGGCTCGACGCTGCAGCTGCGCTCCTCCTCCGGCGGTCTGGACTTCACCGCGCTACGCTGACGCGAGTGAGTGAGGAGCCCACGAGCGGGCAGCACTGGACAGGTCTGGTCATCCGGCCGGACGACTGGTTGGACAAGGATCTGCTGACCGCGATCAAGCTCGCGACCGGCACCACCTTCGAGCGGCTCGGTCGTACCGACAGCGGCACCGTCTTCGCGGCCGGCGACGAGCAAATCGTCGAGATGGAGTGCGCCGGGGCCAAAGCGCTCTTCCTCCGGCTGCGCTCGGCCGAACGCACCGCCGCGGTCACCGAGGCCGTCAACCGGCACACCCTGACCTGGACGGAGCCGGTCCTGCGCTCGCAGCTGTCCCTGGAGACGGACCCGTACGGCCTCGTCCCGTTGCTGATGGCAACAGGCGGAGCAGCGGCCGAGCCCGCCACCGCGGACCTGCTGGAACGGGCTCTCGTCCACCCGAGCGAGCAGGTCCGCGAGGCGGCCGGCTACGCGATGCGGATGTCGAAGGCCTGGACCTCGTTCTTCGTCGTCTCGTAGGAAACCAGCAGGTGCCCGCGGTCCTGCAGTTGCTGACGTTGGGCCGCGGTCAACGGGATCGTCCACTGCTGGATGCCGCGCGTGACCTGCTGTGTGGCCTGCTGCACCAGGTGACCGCTCATGTCCGGTGACCACGGCGGCGTCGCCCCGTCGGTGATCGCGCACGGCGTGAACCCGTAGTCCGGCGGCGGATCCGCCGTACACGACGTCGTCCACACCGGGATCGCTCCGAGCTCCCCACTGGTCAGGAACGCCCGGGCGGTGCCGGTGCCCTTCGACGACGTGACCAGGTGGACGGCGTTCCCGCGCGTCGTCGCCGACAGGATCCGGAGGTCGTCGGCCGGCACCCGGCCGGAGATCGGTACGCCGTTGCGCGCGGACTGCGCAATCGTTTGCGGTGACAGCGCGCCGTTGAGGTTCGGGTTCGACACGTCGGGCGGCGCCGGTGTGGTCGGGCGGTCCGCGGGCGGCGTGTAGCCGGGGAGCGTGGCGAGGCCCCAGCGGTACGGGTCGGACTGCACGGATCCGAGCGCCGACCAGCCGAGCCGGGTGCTCATGTCGATGTGCCGCAGCGTCGTCGTACCGGGCGCCGACGTGTCGTCGTTGTCGTACGGCGTGATGTTCAGCCCGAGCCTCGACGGGTCGACGGCGGACGGCAGGTCCGCGAGCGGGATCTTCACCTCGAGGTCGTACCCGCCGCCGGTGTAGGCGTGCGGCACGGTCGTCTCGTTGCTCCCGACCCACTGCGCCGTCGACGCGACCTGGACGCCGGGCGCGTTGCCGGTGTCCAGAGCGCCGCTCGAATAGCCCTGGTGGTTGTCGGCGTCCCGTTCCCAGCACGGCGCACCGGTTTGGGTGAAGGGGAAGATGCCGAGCTTGAACGTGTTCGCCGTGTCCTTGAGGTCCTGCGACGCGGTGCCGCGCGGGTCGAGCAGGATCTCCACGGAGTCGGCCTGCCAGTGCCCGACACATTCGGCCGGCGTCACGGCGTACGACTGGAAGTCGTCGCGGACGTGGATGAAGAAGTACAGCGCGTCGTCGGACCGGCTCACCTTCGCGGTGCTGCCGGCGCCGGTCGCGGACACACCGCAGTCGTCGACGCCGGTGCAACCGCTCGCGCCCTGCCAGATCCGGCCGAGGTCGAGCGTCGGGCCTGGGTACTCACCCGGATCGGCCTTCCCGTCGACGACCGGAGCCTGTGCTGTCTGCGGGATCGCCGTGGTCGGCACGAGGGTGAGGGTGAGGGTCTCGCTGCCGGTGGCGGTGCGGATCGGGATGCTGACGTTCTGCTGGGCCGGCAGGGTCGCGTCGGTGTTGGTGAGCTTGAACGTGACGGTCGTGTCCGCGCCGGGTGCCAGATCGTACGGCTTGGCGTTCGCGTCCACGGTGAAGTTCGCCGGGAGATCGAGCGACACCGCGCCGGTCTGCTGCTTGGCGGACCAGTTGTGGACGACGACCGGTACGTCGATGGTCTGTCCGACGCCCATCGACTGGATCGCCTGGGAGCGGCCGAGCCGGTTGGCCTGCGGTGCGGTGTCCCGCAGCCATTCGTCGTACTCCTGCCAGTTCCCCCAGCGCTGGAAACGTCCCTCGGCGGCGGAAACGATTCGTACCACGTTTTCCGTGTAGCCCGTCGCGTGGCCGGTCGTCGTGTAGAGCGCGGAAACCTTGGCGTTCTGGTCGACCGTCGCGCCGGCGGCGGGCGTGACGGTGAACGTCAGGTCGGCCGACTGCTTCGGCTGCACCTGCCGCGGACCGTCCACCGACCAGCCCGCCGGAACGCCGAGCTGAACGTTGCCAGCAGCAAGCTTTCCGCCGGGTGCCCGCAGGTGCACGGTCGCCTGGAACGGCTCACCGGCGACGTTGTAGAACCGCGAGAACGTGATGTACTCCAGCGTTCCCAGCGGCAACCCGCCCGGATCAGGCTTCTTCGCACCGAACAGAATCGCGTCGTCGCGGCCGGCGAGCGGGCTGGTGTTCGGCTGGAACGGCACGAACGACTCGGTCATCCCGAAGCGCGGACAGGCCGGCGCCGACGTGCCCTTGTACATCACGCGGCTCTGTGTCGGGTACGCCGCGCGCCCCTCGTCGGCGACCTGCTGCCAGATCTTCGGCGTCCCGGCCGGCTGCCCCTGCGAGTTGCCGGCCGGCCAGGTGTACGGCGAGTTGTAGCCGGTCCACATGCCCGCGACCGTGTCGAGGCCGGTCGGGGTGAATCCGGTGGTGCAGTTCGCCGAGGCCGTCGTACCGCCGGTGCCCGCGGTGCTCCCGCCGGAGAAGACCTTCTTCACCTGCCAGGTGCTGAGGGCGTGCGGGCCCTTCAGCTGCTCGGGAAACCTGGCCGGATCCGCGGCCGCGAGCACACCTTCCCAGATCAGCCGGCCGGCCTGCTGGTGGTTTCCGTGGCCGGCGGCGAGGGTCGGCGTGAAGCCGATGTAGATCTCCGGCTGCGTCTCGCGGATCACCCGCGTGACCCGGCGGAGCGTTTCCTGCTCGTCCCAGAAGTACTGCGTCAGCGGTGCGCTCTGGTTGTAGAAGAAGTCGATCCGGTCGAGGTTGAAGATGTCGACGGTCCCGGAGCGGTAGTGCGCGACCCGGTCCTCGTTCTCGCGCCGCAGACCGAGGTCGGGGCCGAGTTCGGGTCCGGTCGCGTTCCCGCCGCCCTCGCCGCGGGTCACCATGATCACGCCGCACTTGACGCCGTACAGCTGATGCCAGACACCGCACGGGCCGATGATGCTGGTGTCGTCGTCGGGATGGGCCCACTCCCCCATCACGTCGATCTTCGTCCGCGCGTCGGCGACGTACGTCCGCGCCTGCTGCGCGTGCGCCGGCAGCGGCAGAACAGCCAGGACGACCAGGACCACGAACCCCACGAATCGCTTCACGAGCACACTCCAAGGGCGGCGGAGGCAACGCTCCAGTCCTACGTCCGCCTCCCCGCGCCCGCAACACCAATCGCGCGCCTCAGCTCAGGAGGCGGCGAGTCACCTCGGGAAGCGCCTGCGCGACGGTCATGGCCGTAACCGGCCCGCCGCCCGACGCGAGGTTGGCCGCGGCGGCGTGCAGGTACGCGCCTGCGGCGGCCGCGTCCAGCGTGGACAGACCAGCGGCCAGGAGCGAACCGCACAGGCCGGCGAGGACGTCGCCGGCGCCGGCGGTGGCGAGCCACGGGGTGGCGTTCGTGTTCACCCGCACTTCGCCGTCGGGGCTCGCGATCACCGTGGTCGAGCCCTTGAGCAGGACGGTCACGTCGAATCGCTCGGCCGCCAGACGCGCGTGCTTCAGGCGCTCAGCCTCGACCGTCGCGCGGTCCACGCCGAGGAGGCGGGAGAGTTCGCCGGCGTGCGGGGTCGCGAGGACGTTGACGTGGTCGCCGGAGTCGTCGAGCGCCTTCAGGCCGTCGGCGTCCAGGACTACTGGCTCGTCGGCGTCCAGCAGGTCGCGGATCCGTGGGATGTCCAGGTCGTCGCCGAGTCCGGAGCCGATCGTCCAGGCCTGCACGCGGCCGTCGCCGACGACCTCCGGATGCGCCTCGCGCACGGCGCTCGCGACGGCGTCCGGGCCGATGTAGCGCACCATGCCGACCGGGCCGGCGAGCGCGCCGGAGGTGGCGATGACCGCCGCGCCCGGGTATTGCGTGGAGCCGACCATCAGGCCGAGTACGCCGCGGGAGTACTTGTCGGACTCGCCGTGCGGGACGGGGTACAGCGCTCGTACGTCGGATGCCTGGAAGGCCTGCACCTCGGCGGGCGAGGGATCCAGGCCGATGTCGACGAGGTGCACCGGGCCGCAGGCGGTCGCCGCCGGATCGACGAAGTGGCAGATCTTGTGCGTGCCGAACGTGACGGTGAGGGCGGCGTCGACGTGCGGCTCCGGAGTCTCACCCGTGTCGACATCGACGCCTGACGGCGTGTCGACGGCCACGATCGGTACGCCGTAGTCGTTGGCCAGCCGCACGGCCGCGAGCGCGTCGGGGCGCAGGCCCGGCCGACCACCGATGCCCACGATCCCGTCGACCACGACGTCGGCGGCGGCGATCTCCTCCTCGACGGCCCCGGAGACCTCGGCGGAGACTTCACCGGTCGTCGAGACGCCGCGCCCGCCGGCCTCCGTCAACGCCGCAAGACCCCGCTCGTGCACCTTGGGCGAGAGCAGCACCGCCGTGACTTTCGCGCCGCGACGAGCCAGCCGCGCGCCGGCGTACAGCGCGTCGCCGCCGTTGTCGCCGGAGCCGATCAGCAGCACGACGCGGGCGCCGTACGTGCCGCCGAGGAAGTTGCTGATGGCAACCGCGAGACCGCCGGCCGCGCGCTGCATGAGCGTGCCCTCCGGCAGCCTCGCCATCAGCTCGGCCTCGGCCGACCGGACCTGCTCGACGGTGTGCGCGTGCCGCATGGTCAACCCTCCAGGACGACGACGGCGGAGGCGATCCCGGCGTCGTGGCTGAGCGACAGGTGCAGGCTCTGGACGCCGAGTTTGGCTGCCTGCGCCGCGACCGTGCCGGTGATCTCCAGCCAGGGCCGCCCGGTCTCGTCGGTCTGTACCTCGGCGTCGTGCCAGTGCATCCCGCCCGGGGCTCCGAGCGCCTTCGCCAGGGCTTCCTTGGCCGCGAACCGGGCCGCCAGCGACGCCGGCGGCTTCACCGCCTCGACGGCCGTGAACACCCGATCCCGCAACCCCGGCGTCCGCTCCAGCGTCCGCATGAACCGATCCACGTCGACCACATCGATACCCACGCCGACGATCATGCAGCCACCCTAGCCGCCGTCGGTGAGGGGCGAGGTGGTGGATTGGCGCACGCGCATGTCGACGGCCAGGTCCAGGCGCAGGGCGGTCGGGGTCTTGCCGCGGGACAGGTCGAGGACGACCCGGGTGGCGAGCTGGGCCATCTGCTGGAGCGGCTGATGGACGGTCGTGAGGGGCGGCGTGACCCAGTCCGCCATCGGCAGGTCGTCGTACCCGACGACGGACAGGTCGCGCGGGATGTCGAGGCCCAGCTCACGGGCGGCCTGGTAGACGCCCAGCGCCTGCATGTCGCTGCCGGCGAAGATCGCGGTGGGCGGGTCGGCGAGGCGCAGCAGCGCGAGTGCCTCGCGGTGGCCGCCGCCGACCTCGAAGTCGGCCCACCGGATCAGCGCAGGATCGACCTCGACGCCGGTCGAGCGCAACGCGTCGGTGTACCCGTCGACGCGTTGCCGTGAGCACAGCGTCGTGACCGGACCGCCGATCATCCCGATCCGGGTGTGGCCGAGGGTCCGCAGATGCGTCGTCGCCAGCCGGCCGCCGTTCCAGTTCGCCGAGCCGATCGAGGGTACGTCGTCGCCCACGTCGCCGACCGGATCGACCACGACGAACGGGATCCGGCGCGCCTCCAACTGGGCGCGCTGGTCGGCGTCCAGGTCCGAGAACACCATGATCACGCCGAGCGGCCGCCGGTTCAGCACCGACTCGATCCACTCCTGCCGCGGCCGCAGCGCGCCGCCGCACTCGGACAGCACCAGCTCGACGCCCTCGGCGCGGACGACCTCCTCGACGCCGCGGATCAGCTCCATCGCCCACTCGCCGCCGAGCTGGTTGAACACCAGGTCGATCATCGGGCCGGCCGTCGTGCTCGCGCTGCGCCGCCGGTACCCGTGCTCCTGGATCAGGCTCTCGATCCGCGCCCGGGTCGCCGCGGCCACGTCCGAACGCCCGTTCAGCACCTTGGAGACGGTCGGCACCGACACCCCGGCCTGCTCGGCGATCTTGGCAATGGTCGGCCGTTCGCCCACGACGCCTCCCGATCCGAAACTTTCGGACCAGGCTACCTGTGGATCGCGCGTCCCCGGGCGTCCGCTACGCCGCTCAGCCGGTAGAAGAACGTGTTGACCTGGTCCCGCCACTCACGTGCGTTCGACAGTTGGGTCTCGAAGCGGGCGGTGATGTCGGCCCGGACGGCCGGCTCGAAGCGTTCGGCGATCACCCGCCAGCGCGCGACCATCGCCTCCACCTCGGCGTACCCCTGGAAGTGTGTGTCGTAGATGTGCTGCAGCACGGTGCTGCCGCTCTGCAGCACGTGGTCGTACGGCACGTGGTGGAAGAACAGCAGCAGTTCGTCGGGACACGTGTACGGGTCCTCGTACCGACTCGACAGCGGCACCGGGTACTGCCCGGTGAAACCCGAGCCCGTCTTCACGGTGCGGTCCACACCGACGCCGTACCGGTCCGCGAAGTGATACCGCCCCGTTCCCGAGTACTCGTAGCCGTTGACGCTCGGCCCGTAGTGGGTGCCCGGCGTCACCATGAACCCGACGCCGAGCGGCGCGGTGTACCGCTCGTACGTCTGCCACGAGCCGGCCATGATCGTCACCAGCTCGCTCCGGGTCCGGTCGTCCATCGCGAAGGTCGCGGCGGCCCACTCGTGCAACAGGCTGACCGGGTCCGCGGCCGGATCCCACGCGAGCCGCCCGAACGCGTAGAGGTTGCTCTGCGCAAGCTTGCTGCCGGTCCAGTTGGCGTCGTCGCCGACGTTGGACACGGCAACGATCGCGCCGATCCGGTCGGCGACCGTCGCGCCACCGCCGCCGCTGGTGTCGAACTGCAGGATCTCCCGCCACCAGGGCCCCAGGTAACACAGGTCCTGCTGCTGGCCCGAGTACTCCTGCGTGACCTGGAGCTCGACACCGAACACGGTTTCCTGGATTTCCCCGAGCAGCGGCGAGACCGGCTCCCGGACCTGGAAGTCCAGCGGCCCGTGCTGGATCTGCAAGACAACGTTCTCCTCGAACCGTCCGTCCAGCGGGACGACCGCGTCGTACGCCGCGCGTGCCCGATCCGTCCGGCGATCGCGCCAGTCCTGCTCGGACTCCGCGGCGGAAACCCGCCAGAAAACCGTTCCGCCGTACGGCGCCACCGCCCGGGCCAGCAGGTTCGCACCCTCGGGGTCGCGGGCGGTCCGCACCACCAGGCCGCCCAGGTCGGGGACCACGTCGTACACCCGGGCGATCGCGGCGGCCCACCAGCGCGCGACGCGTTCGTCGCGCGGGTCGTCGACGAAGTCGATCGCGAGACTCACCGCGATCCCGTAGTCCCGGAAGACGCCGGCGAGCCGCGCCACGTCCGGCAGTTCGGCGTTCGCGAGGGCGACCGTGTTGATCCCGATCGAGGCCAGCAACCGCGCGTACGCCCGGACTCGGATCAGGTCGGGCACCACCTCGCCGTCGCGGAAGAAGATCGAGCCGCCCGAGTACCCGCGCCGGACCGCGCCGGACAGCTCGTCCCAGTGGTCCAGCATCCGGATCGGTACGGCGGGCTGGTCGACGACGGTGAAGTCGCCGCTCATCCACTCGAAGTACCGCAGCAGGTAGAAGTATCCGTACAGCAGGCCGTGCCCGCCCTCGGCCGCGACGACCAGGTCGTTGCCTCGTCGCACCACCACGAACCCCTCGACGCCCAGCCCGTGCTCGGGGACGGCGGCCTCGACCTCGCGCCACAGGGCGGTCTCGCGGGCCCGGCTCAACGCGCAGACGGCAACCTGGACGTCGGTGCGGAAACGGCGGATCTGCCGGAGCTCGGCCCGGATCGTCTGGGCGAGCACCCCGGACGCGTGGACAGTCACTTCGGGCAGGCGTTGCGTACCCAGCCAGGCGGAATCGGCGGTCATCGAGCGCTGATCCTGACATACCGGACGGTCACCGAGTGGTGACCGAAAGTTTCGAAACCGTACTGTAGCTGACGCGACCGTGTCGGAGCTGAGACCAAGGCCACTCCGGTCCGATGTGGGTGCATCCGTCGCCGATGGGAAGAATGGGCCACATGCTGCAGCCGTCGCGGGAGGTGACTCCCTACACCGAGCTCGACCGGGCCACCTGGGCGCAACTGGCCGAGACCACCATCTCCCCGCTGACGGCGGACGAGGTCGAGCGACTGCGCGGTCTCGGCGACGAGATCGACATGGACGAGGTCCGCGAGGTGTATCTGCCGCTGTCGCGGATCCTCTCGCTGTACGTCCGGCACGCCCGCGCACTGCACGCGGACACCGAGGGGTTCCTCGGCAAGCAGGTCGAGACCCGCACGCCGTTCGTGATCGGGATCGGCGGATCGGTTGCCGTCGGCAAGTCGACGACCGCACGCCTGCTGCGCGAACTGCTCGCCCGTTGGCCCGAGCACCCGCGGGTCGCGCTCGTCACCACCGACGGTTTCCTCTGGCCGAACGCCGAGCTCGAGCGCCGGAACCTGATGCAGCGCAAGGGCTTCCCGGAGTCGTACGACCGCAAGGCCCTGCTGCGTTTCGTCGTCGAGGTGAAGTCCGGGATGGACACGGTCGAGGCGCCGGTCTACTCGCACCTGCACTACGACCGGATGCCCGGCGTCCGGACGACCGTCGAGCAGCCCGACATCCTGCTGCTCGAAGGCTTGAACGTGCTGCAGCCGGCACCCCGGCACGCGGACGGCAAGAGCGGTCTCGCGGTCAGCGACTTCTTCGACTTCTCGGTGTACGTCGACGCCGCCGCCGACGACATCCGCTCCTGGTACGTGGCCCGTTTCCTCAAACTCTGGGAAACGGCGTTCCGCAACCCCGAGTCGTACTTCGTCCGCTACGGCGAACTCAGCCGCGAGGAAGCGATCAAGAAAGCCGAATCCCTCTGGG
Source organism: Kribbella sp. NPDC004138 (assembly GCF_053603655.1). NCBI lineage: Bacteria > Bacillati > Actinomycetota > Actinomycetes > Propionibacteriales > Kribbellaceae > Kribbella > Kribbella sp. NPDC004138. The sequence goes on along the minus strand of NZ_JBSGFZ010000006.1, from coordinate 293,926 downwards.
ACGGCATCAACGGCCCTAACCTCCGCGAAAACATCCTCCCCACCCGCTCCCGAGCCACCCTCGTCCTCCGCAAGGGCCAGGACCACGCCGTCCGCTGGGTCCGCCTCCGCAAACTCTGACCACCGCCCGCCGAGTCGTGGAAATCGGCTGGCACCGACGACCACAATCCACGACTCGCGTTTCCTGGCGACAGCCAATCGCCACGACTCGGCGGTCAGGCGCGGGCGCGAAGCGCCGGTACGACGGCCAGCGCGACGACTGCTGCCGTCAGGGCGAAGGCGACCGGGTAGCCGGTGCCGCTGACGATCGCCCCGAAGGCCAGCGCGCCGAGTCCCCAGCCGCCGTCGTACGCGAGGTTCCACAACGCGCTGACCTGACCGTAGCGGGAACGGTCGACGCGGTTGTACATCAACGCCAGCGTCAGATTCTGCGCCGCACCGAAGCCGATCCCGAAGCAGGTCGAGCCGATCAGAATCGCGGCCGCGCTCGGCAGGAACACCAGCGCCCCCGCGCCGATCACCGCGAAGCCCAGCGCGGGCGCAAGCAGCTTCGCGGGACCAACGCGATCGGCGTACCGCCCAGCCAGCCACCGCGCCGCCGGCGCCGCGATCGCCTGCAGCAACAGCGCGGTCGCCACCATCGACTGTTTGCCCGAAGCAACAGCCAGCGGCAGAAAGGTCACGCTGATCCCGGCTGCCACAGTCACCGCCGCGAACACCAGCGTCGGCATCAACAGCCCACTCCGCTGTACGCCGCCCAGCACCTTCACGTGCTGCCCCTCGACCGCAACCCGCGCCGGCAGTCCGACCAACGCGACAAGCCCCATCAGCGAGGCCACCGCGGCCAGCACGAACAGCGCGCCAAAACCAACCACGTGAGTCAGGTAAACCCCGAGCGGCAGCCCGATCACCGCAGGCACCCCAACCGCAACGCCGTACACCCCCAGCGCCTCACCACGACGGCTCGCCGGCGCCAGATCCGCGACCAACGCCACCGCCCCGACAACCAGAATCGCCAGCCCCGCGCCCCGCACGACACACACGGCCAGAACGACCGGCAACGAAGCCGACCCCAGCAACACCAACGAAGGCACTCCGAGCAGCACCAGCCCGAGCCCCAACACAACCTGGTACCCCCACCGTGCCAACATCCGCGGCACAACCAACTCGACCCCCACCGCCGAGAACATCATCGCCGCAGTCGACAGCCCGGCCCCGACACCGCCGGACCCGTGCGCCGCCAAGTACATCGGCACCACCGAGGTCAGCAAGTACATGCTCAGCCCCGACCCGAACACCATCAACAACAGCCGCACGAACTGGCTACTCAGCAGCCGGTCAACAGCAACGGTGGGGATCTCGCAAACGGTGGTCATACCTAGAAGCTAGGCAAATACCGGTACGCCCTACAGATCCAGTTCCCGACCGCCCGAGAGGACCAGTTACCGAGGTGGCTTTGTCGACAAACCGCCCGACCGGAGGCTTTCCGCACGAGTCGCTCACTCGGTGCGTGGCCGACGGGATACATTCGTCCGGTGAGAGGCTCAGTGGATGTGCGGCTGGCGCCAGCCGGACAGGAGCCGCGGCCCGCGGCGCACAGCCTTCTCCTCGAACTCGCGGGAACTCTAGTTGGTGGTCCGTCGCTGACGCACGACGCCGACGGGCGTCCGCACATCCCGGGCCTGGCGGTGAGTGTCAGCTACACCGAGCGCTGCGTTGCCGTTGCGGCGGCGTACGGCGGCCCGATCGGTATTGATCTGGAGGAAGTGCGGCCACGCGATTTCCGTCCGTTGGCGGAGCGTTGGTTCGGGCCTCGGGAGTTGCAATGGTTGGGGCGGCAGCCAGAGCAACTAGTGGCGTTTCTACGGCTTTGGACGGCCAAGGAAGCGGTCGGGAAAGCGCTCGGTCTTGGATTGCGGAGGTCGGGGCTGCGCCGGGAGATGCCGCTCGACGAGGGGCCGGTTCCGTCGGTGCTCGAGCTGTCCGTGACGCATCTGCGGTGCGCGGGCAGCGTTCTCGCGGTGGCAGCGCCTACCGGTGTGGGTGTCCACCTGGCGTCACCGGGTCTTGACCCGGTGTGTGCGCGTGGGTAACTTTCGCGTCGCGGGGGAGTATCTGTAATTCAATTACTTTGGCGTTCGCCCCTGCCCGCCCGGACTGAGTTGGTGACACCGATGGAACTGACCCGACGCCAGACCCTCGGACTCGCGGCGGCTGCCGTCGCTGGGTCCACGGTCGCCGGCACCATGACCGCTTCCGCCCACACCGACCGGTGGGTCCGCGACACCCTGCTCCGGATGACGCTGGAGCAGAAGGTCGGCCAGCTGTTCGTCCTCTACGCCTACGGCCCGACCGCCGCCACCGCGGACGCGCGCAACACCAGCTTGTACGGCGTGGCGACGCCGGCCGAGGTGGTCGCGAAGTTCAACCTCGGCGGCGTCATCTACTTCACCTGGACCGACTCGGTGAAGGACCCGCAGCAGATCGCGAACCTGTCGAACGGCCTGCAAGCCGCCTCGCTCGGCAACACCGGCATCCCGCTACAGATCAGCACCGACCAGGAGTACGGCTCGGTCGTCCGGGTCGGCCCGCCCGCGACCCAGTTCCCCGGCGGGATGGCGCTCGGCGCGACCCGCTCGGCGAACTTCGCGCGCGAGGCGGGCGGGATCGCCGGCCGCGAGCTGAAGGCGCTCGGCATCACCACCGACTTCGCCCCGGACGCGGACGTCAACGTGAACCCGCTGAACCCGGTGATCGGCGTCCGCTCGGCGTCGTCGGACCCGGCGCTGGCCGCCGAGATCGTCGCCGCGCAGGTGAAGGGGTACCAGCGCGACGGCCGGATCGTCTCGACCGCGAAGCACTTCCCCGGGCACGGCGACACCGAGACCGACAGCCACGTCGGGATCCCGGAGATCCACCACACCCGCGAGCAGTGGACCGAGATCGACCTGCCGCCGTTCCAGGCCGCGATCCGGGCCGGCATCCAGTCGATCATGACCGCGCACATCGTGGTGAAGGCACTCGACCCGTCCGGCGACCCGGCGACGCTGAGCCGGCCGATCCTGACCGGGATCCTGCGCGAGCAGCTCCGCTTCGACGGCGTGGTGATCACCGACTCGCTGGGGATGAAGGGCGTCCGCGACAAGTACGGCGACGCCGAGATCCCGCTCCGGGCGATCGAGGCGGGCGTCGACCAGCTGCTGATGCCGGTCGATCCCGGCCTGGCGTACAACTCGGTGCTCGAGGCCGTCCGCGGCGGCCGCATCTCCGAGGCCCGCATCGACGAGAGCGTCACGCGCATCCTCAAGCTCAAGTACAGCGGCGGCCTCGTCGACCAGCCGTACGTCGACCTGTCCCGGATCGCCGCGGTCGTCGGTACGCCGGCCAACTACGCCGCGGCCCAGCGGATCGCTGATCGCAGTACGACGCTCCTGCGCAACGACGCCGATCTGCTGCCGCTCTCCCCCGCGCCGCGCACGGTCGTCGTCACCGGCTACAGCCCGGCGACGCTGGCCGCGGCGCTGCAGCGTCGCGGTGCGACGACGGTCGTGAAGGACACCGGTACGGCGCCGAGCGACGCCAAGATCGCCGACGCGCTGGCCGCCTCGGCCGCCGCCGACCTCACCGTCGTCCTGACCAACAAGGCGTGGGACACCGAGGTCACCGACAAACTGGCCAAGCAGCAGAAGCTGGTCAACGGCCTGCTCGCCACGGGCCGCCCGGTGATCGTCGTCCCGGTCCGCGACCCGTACGACGTCGCGTACTTCGACGACCCGGCGACCACGCTGGTCACGTACGGGAGCACCGCCGTCTCGATGGAGGCCCTCGCCAAGGTGCTGTACGGCGAACTCGCGCCGACCGGCAAGCTCCCGGTGGAGATCCCCGCGAAGCCGGACGCGAACGGCGAGGCGCCCGTGCTGCACCCCTTCGGCCACGGGCTCACGTTCGACCCGCGGGACACCCGGCTGACTGTTGCCTCGTACAACATTCACGCCGGGGCCGGCGAGGACAACGTTTTCGACCTCGAGCGGACCGCGCGGGCGATCAAGGCGCTGGACGCGGACATCGTCGGACTGCAGGAGGTCGACGTCCACTGGGGCGACCGCAGCCAGTGGCTGGACACGATCGCGGAACTGGCCGGAAAGCTCGGGATGTACCCGGCGTTCGCGCCGATCTACGACCTCGACCCGGCGGCCGACGGTCAGCCCCGTCGGCAGTACGGCGTCGGGGTGCTCTCGCGGTTCCCGATGGTGCGGGTCGAGAACCATCCGATCACCCGGCTGTCCACCCAGGACCCGAACCCGGTGCCCGCACCGGCACCCGGTTTCCTCGAGGTGGAGGTCGACGTCCGCGGGCGGCGGCTGCACGTGTACTGCACGCATCTCGACTACCGCGGGGATCCGACCGTACGGCGGATGCAGGTGGCGGACACGGTCCGGATCCTGTCCCAGGATCGGCGTCAGGATCTGCAGATTCTCGTCGGTGACTTCAACGCGGAGGCCGCCGCACCGGAGCTCTCCGGGTTGTGGACACGGTTGACGGACTCGTGGACCGCGGCCGCGGAAACCGTTGGCGGGCCGAACACCTACCCGGCGGTCGCCGCCGTCAAGCGGATCGACTTCGTCACCGTCGGCAAGGGGCTGTCCGTGCGGAGCGCGGAAGTGCCCGCCGAGGTGCCGGTCGCCGAGGCCGCGAGCGATCACCACGCGATCGTCGCCCACCTGTCCTTCCGTCGCTGACCCGCTCTGGTTCGAGGAGAGATCATGAAACGACGCAATCTGCTGGCCGGCGCCGGCGCGCTCGCCGCCGCCCCGCTGATCGACGTACCCGCCGCGCAGGCCGTCTCCAGCCGGAAGGTGATGACGGGTGCCCAGGTGCTCGCGAACGACGGCTGGCGGGCGTTGTCCGGCCAGAAGGTCGGCGTGATCAGCAACCCGACCGGCATCCTCCCGGACTTCAGCCACGTCGTGGACACCATGCACGCGTCCGGCACGGTCGACATCGTCGCCGTGTTCGGTCCAGAACACGGTTTCCGCGGCAGCGCGCAGGCCGGCGGTTCGGAGGGTGACCACGTCGACCCGCGGACCGGGATCATGGTGTACGACGCGTACGGCGCGAACGCCGACAAGCTGGTGAAGCTCTACACCCAGTCCGGTGTGGAAACCGTGGTCTTCGACATCCAGGACGTGGGCGCCCGGTTCTACACCTACATCTGGACGATGTTCGAGGCGATGCTCGCCGCGGTCCGCACCGGCGCCCGGTTCGTCGTCCTCGACCGGCCGAACCCGGTCGGCGGCTACGCCCGCGGCCCGATGCTGAAACCCGGCTACACCTCCGGCGTCGGCAAGAAGGAGATCATCCAGCAGCACGGCATGACGGTCGGCGAGCTGGCCCGGATGTTCGACGCCGAGTACCTGCCGCTGGAGCCGAACGGCGGCCGGCTGAAGCAACTGACCGTGATCGAGGCGAAGAACTGGAAGCGGGACCAGCTGTTCGACGACACCGGCCTGACCTGGGTGATGCCGAGCCCGAACATGCCCACGCCGGACACCGCGCTGCTGTACCCGGGCCTGTGCCTGTTCGAGGCGACCAACATGTCCGAGGGCCGCGGGACGACGCGCCCGTTCGAACTGATCGGCGCGCCGTACGTCGACTACAAGTGGGCGCAGGCGCTGCAGACCAAGGACATCCCGGGCGTCGCGTTCCGGGAGGCGTACTTCACGCCGACGATCAGCAAGAACGCAGGAGTGCTGTGCGGCGGCGTCCAGGTCCAGATCACCGACCCGCACCGGGTCGAGGCGATCACCGCGGCGACGCACATGATCGTCGAGGCCCGTAAGCTCTACCCCGCATTCACCTGGCGGGCGGAGACCCCACCCGGCCGGTGGATCGATCTGCTGACCGGATCGGACCGATTCCGGACCATGCTTTTGGCGGATGCGACCGCCGAGGAGATCGTGGCAGCCTGGAAGTCCGAGGCCGACGCCTGGACGGCCCGGCGCGCGCAGTACCTGCTGTACAAGGGAGCTCACCGATGAAGCGGTGGGCCGCACTCACGACTGTCTCTGCGGTGATACTGACGATGGCTTCCCCTGCTGTTGCTGCCGGCCACAATTCCGGGCGGTTCGACCGCCCGTACTCCGGCTATGCGCCGAAGACCACGCTGCTGCGTGACGCGACCCCGGCGAAGGCCGGCCTGGACCCGGCGCCGATCGACGCCGCGCTGGCCCAGGTCGCCGGCTGGACGCAGCCGAGCGGTTCGGCGAAACCGTTGTACGCCGGCGCCGTCACGCTGCTCGGCCACGACGGGAAGATCGTCACCCGGACGGCCACCGGTCTGGCCCTGAAGTACGCCGACGGCCAGGGCACCGAACTGCCGGCGGACCAGCAGATCCCGATGCGCACCGACACGATCTTCGACCTGGCCTCGGTGTCCAAGCTGTTCACCTCGATCGTCACGCTGCAACTGGTCGAGAAGGGCAAGGTCGCCCTGGACGCGCCGATCGCAACCTATGTCCCGGAGTTCGCGGAAAACGGCAAGGAAACCGTCACGGTCCGGCAAGCACTCACGCACACCAGCGGATTTCCGTCCTGGCTCCCGCTCTGGAGCGCGCAGCCGGACCCGGCGTCCCGGCTGCAGATGGCCCTGACCGCGAAGCTGCAGAACGCGCCCGGTACGACGTACCTTTACAGCGACCTGAACCTGATCGCCCTCGGCGAGCTCGCCCACCGGGTGACCGGGAAGACGCTGGACAAACTGGTCGCCGACGGCATCACGAAACCGCTGCAGATGCGCGACACCGGCTACAACCCGGACCCGAAGAAGAAGCCGCGGATCGCCGCCACCGAGTACCAGTCCGCGCCGCCGCGCGGGATGGTGTGGGGGTCGGTGCACGACGAGAACGCCTGGTCCCTCGACGGCGTCGCGGGTCACGCGGGCGTGTTCAGCACCGCCGACGACCTCGCCGTCCTGGCGCAGACGTTCCTCAACGGCGGCAGCTACCGCGGCGCCCGGATCCTCAAGGAATCCTCGGTGACCGCGATGATCACGAACTTCAACCAGGGCTTCCCCGGCAACGACCACGGCCTCGGCTTCGAGCTCAACCAACGCTGGTACATGGGCGGCCTGTCCGGGCCGCGCACCGCCGGCCACACGGGCTACACCGGCACATCGCTGGTGATCGACTTCGACTCCCGCTCGTTCGCGATCCTGCTCACCAACCGCGTGCACCCGAGCCGCAACTGGGGCAGCAACAACCCGGCCCGCCGCGCGGTCGCCCAGGGCCTCGCGCTCGCCCTCGGCGTCGGCCCGCGGCACGGCAAGGACGCCTGGTTCTCCGGTACGACGGACAACGCCACCAGCACGCTCGACACGAAGGTCGTCGTACCGGCCGGCGGCGCGAAGCTCGCGTTCGACCTGTTCGTCGACACCGAGGACACTGACCTGCTGTACCTGGAGACGTCCGCGGACGGAACGACGTGGACGAAGGTTCCGTTCACAGTCCGGGACCGGGGCTCGGTGATCGACACCGACGGCTCGATCAGCGGCTCCGGCGACCGGCACTGGCACCAGGTGACGGCGGAGCTGGGTGCGGGCGCACAGACCGTCCGTTGGCGCTACACGACCGACCCGCTGTACCAGGGCCGCGGCGTCTACGTCGACGGTGTGAAGATCACGAGCGCGTCTGGTCTTCTTCTCGACGGCGAACGGACACCGGAAGCATTTACCGCAACAGGTTGGAGACTTTCGCGTCGGTGACCCCATCTCGTGCATAGTCGCCGTACCGTGGCTGTCATGAATTCAACATCCTCTCCAGAACCCACGGGGCCGCTGCTGGTCCGGGTCCGCGCGGTGATGCCTGCGCTGGCGCCGGCCGAGCAGCGGGTGGCGAACGCGGTCCTCGCGGACCCGGGCGGAGTGGCGGCGATGACGATCTCCGAACTGGCCGAGGTGGCGTCCACCTCGGAGACCACGGTCATCCGGTTCTGCAAGCAGATCGGCGTCCCCGGCTATCCGCAGCTCCGCCTGCAGCTGGCGGCCCAGTCGGCGCAGGAGAGCGTGCGCCCGGAGGTCGGCGGGGACATCGAGCCCGGCGACTCGCTGGCCGACGTGGTCAGCAAGGTGGCCTTCGCCGACGAGCGGGCGGTCCGGGAGACCGCGCAGCAGGTCGACGTGGACGCGCTGGCCAAGGTCGTGGACGCGGTGGTGAAGGCCAAGCGGGTCGACCTGTACGGCTTCGCCGCGAGCGCTTTCGTGGCCTTGGACCTGCAGCAGAAGCTGCACCGGATCCGGCGCGTGGCGTTCGCCTGGTCGGACGTGCACATCGCGCTGACCAGCGCGGCGCTGCTCGGCGAGGGCGACGTCGCGATCGGCATCTCGCACACCGGCACCACGGTCGAGGTCGTGGAGGCGCTCGAGGAGGCCGCCAAACACGGCGCCACGACCGTTGCGGTGACCAACTTTCCGCGGTCCCCGCTGGCCCGGACCGCGGATCTCGTCCTGACCACGGCCGCCCGCGAGACGACGTACCGCTCGGGCGCGATGGCCAGCCGGATCGCGCAACTGACGGTGATCGACTGCCTGTTCATCGGGGTCGCGCAGCAGGTGCTGCCGGACGCCCGGAAAGCGCTGGAGGAGACGGCCAGCGCGGTCCGCGGTCACCGCCTCAAGGGGTCCGAGTAGCAGCCTGTCAAGATTCAACGGAATTGAAAATCCTTCAGTAGAAAACTAACATCGATCCCGTGACCTCACCGACCGAGCAGCGCAACCCGAGGACGCTCGCCATCGATGCGGTGGGCACGTCCGAGATCCTCCATCTCGTGAACAACGAGGACGCCCTGGTCGCCGGGGCGGTCAGCGCGGTGATCCCGGAGCTGACCAAGGCCGTCGACGCCGCCGTCGAGGCGGTCCGCGGCGGCGGCCGGGTGCATTACTTCGGCGCCGGCACGTCGGGACGCCTGGCCGTCCTGGACGCCGCCGAGCTGCTGCCCACGTTCCACGTGCCCGACGGACTGGTGGTCGCCCACCACGCCGGCGGCATGGAGGCGCTGCTCCGCGCGGTCGAGAACGTCGAGGACTCCGAGGAGGGCGGCGCCGCCGACGCGGCCGCCGTCACCGGTCAGGACCTCGTGGTCGGGCTCGCTGCTTCCGGGAGCACGCCGTACGTCGCCGGCGCACTGAAGGCGGCCCGCGCCGCCGGGGCGAGCACCGTGCTCGTCACGTCCAACCCGGATGCGCCGCTGGCGCCGCTCGCGGACGTCGTGATCGCCGCGGACACCGGCCCCGAGGTGATCGCCGGCTCGACCCGGCTGAAGGCCGGCACCGCGCAGAAGATGATCCTGAACGCGTTCTCGACGACGCTCATGATCAAGCTCGGCCGCACCTGGTCCAACCTGATGGTCGACCTGGTCGCCACCAACAAGAAGCTCCGCGGCCGGATGCTCCGGATCCTCGCCGAGGCCACCGGCGCCGACGAGGACGCCTGCGAGACCGCACTCGCGGCCGCCGACGGCGAACTCAAGCCGGCCCTGGTCCACCTCCTCACCGGCACACCGATCCCAGAGGCCCGCGCAGCCCTGGAAGCCGCCCACGGCCGCGTAGCCACCGCCCTGGCCGAACTCGCCTGACACTGGCGGGCTATACCGCTATAACCCGCCAGCGGTGAAACAACCCGCCAGCAGGTCAGACGGAGATGTCAACGGACGGGCGGAGTTCGGCGGCTGCGGCGAGGGCTTCGTGGGCCGGGTTGTCGAGGAAGGTCTTGAGGAGCTCTGCGTCGGCGGGGCGGTCGAGGTGTGGGAGGGCGATCTGCTCGTACGCCGCCTGGAAGCGCGGACCCCAGCGGCGGGTGCCGAGGCGGGCGGTGCGGGAGCAGTTGTCGACCATGTAGGCGACGTCGCGGGAGTGCATGTACGGGAGCAGCGAGTCGACGGCCTCGATCACCGACTCGTTCACGATCTCGGACCATGCGTGGCCGCGCGCCGCGAACTCGTCCACCTGCGCCATCATCGTCGCCACGAACAGCCCTGCGGTCAGCGGGTCGACGACGGCGGGCGCGGTGCCGCGCCGGGCGTGCACCTCGGTGCTGTGGGCCCACATCGGGCTGCCGCCGATCTCGGTCATCGGCCGGCTCGCCAGCCGCTGCTCGGCGAGGATCACGCTGCGCAGCTCGGTGCCGTCGGCGACCTCGTCGTAGATCTCGGCGACCAGGTCGCGGGCCGGCCCGTACGTCGCGGAGTAGGCGCGGTCGAACAGGTCCTCGTCGTCGCACACCGCGCGCACCGCCGCGAGCCCCGACTCCGAGATGGTCCGCGCGATCGGCCCGGTGATCGCCTCGGTGGAGCGCTCGTACGCCGTCACCGGATCTGCCCCCTCGATCCGGAAGTACCGGTACAGCGCCTCCACCAGCCCGTGCACCGCGCCGAGCAGGATCGCCCGCTCCCCCACGATGTCCGAGCGGTACTCGTCGCGCAGCGTGGTCGCGAACGTGTACGGCGACCCGAGCCCGACCGACCAGGCGAGCGCCCGGTCCCACGCGTGCCCGTCCGGATCCGCGTGCACGGCGACGCTCGCGTTGATCCCGGCCCCGTTGACGGTCGCGCCCTGCTGGTACAGGCGGCGGACCGAGTCCCCCATGCCCTTCGGGCACACCGCGATCACCGGATGCCCGTCGGGGAACGCGCTCCCTGTCGAGGTCAGGTGCCCGAGCAGGAATCCGTGGGACAGGCCAATGGTCGCGCCGGGCTTCAGCACCGCGAAGATCTCCTCGTGGTGCGCGGCCAGCGCCGCGTCCGCGATCAGCAGGATCACCAGGTCGCTCGCGGCCGCGACCTCGAGCCAGTCCCCCAGCGTCCCGTCGGCCTCGGTGAACCCGTGGGCGCGGGCGTCCTGCGCGGACCGCGATCCAGGCCGCAGGCCGACCGCCACGCTGATGCCGGTCCCGTCGAGCGAGTCCCGCAGGTTCAGCGCCTGCGCCCGCCCCTGCGGCCCCCACCCGAGCACGCCGATCCGCTCGACCCCGTGCAACGCCTTGGGCAGCAAGGAAAACAGGTCCCGCCCACCCCGCACGATGTCCTCGGACCCGCCGGGAACGTCCATCTGCTCAACCCGAAACACCGAACTCTTCATGCGCCCAGTCAACGGGCGGTGCACGCATTGCGGCAAGCGCAATGTCCGCATCGCCGCGTTGCACAACCTGAAACAACAGCCGGGACCTTGGACAAGGCATTGCTTGTCCAAGGTCCCCGTTGGGTGTCTAGGGTTCGAGGCCGACGACCTTCAGGACGTTCGGCCAGGCCTTCATGGTGGCCAGCAGCGCGGCGTCCCGGGTGGTCGTCAGCGCCTCCTCGTACGCGGACTCCAGGACGTCGGCGATACGGACCGGGGAGCCGGTGTCGGCGGACCGGACGGCGGCCTCCACCATCGCGATGCTGACGACGTTGGAGTGCACCTCCGACTGCGGGATCGTCGACGTCCGGACGGCGTCGACGAACTCGGCCAGCGACCCGGCGATCTCCTCCGGCTCGTCGGCCATTGCCGCGGGCAAGGCTTCACCGGAGACCAGCTCGGCGACCGGCGCGTTGTCGCCGTCCCACGTCGCCGTACCGCCGGGGGCGCTCGCCCGCCACCGGCCGTTCCACGACGTCTCCAGGCCCGGGGCGCACCAGCTGCCGGTGAAGGCGAAGCGGGTGCCGTCGGAGTAGGTGAAGATCGCGGACGCGGCCGCGTTGCCGTCGAACCAGCTCCAGGACGGGTTGTACGAATCGCAGTACACCGACACCGGCTCCGACCCGATCAGCTTGCGGGACAGGTCGAACTGGTGGATCGCCATGTCGACCAGGAGCGGCTCGGCCATCCGCTCCCGGAAACCGCTGAAGTGCGGCGCCTTGAAGAACTCGCACGACAGCGTCCCGATCGCCCCGAGCTCGGCGAGCTGACGCTGGAAGGCGTTCACCGCGCGGAAGTAGCGGCGGGACTGCGAGACCATCAGCAGCCGGCCGCTCACCTCACTCGCGGCGACCATCGTCAGACATTCGCGGACTGTCTCGGCCAGCGGCTTCTCGCACAGCACCGGGACGCCGCGCAGCAACGCCTCGACGCTGACCTTCGGATGCGCCACCGGCACCGTCACGTCGATGACCGCGTCGAACTCGACGGACAGGTCGCCCATCGCGGCGGCGACCGGTACGTCGCCGAATCCGTGCTCGTCGGCTGCCGCACGCGCGACGTCCAGGTCGAGGTCGACGAGGCCGGCCAGGACGACGTCGGGGTTGGCGGCGATGGTGCGCAGCCAGGCGCGCCCCATCCCGCCGGCTCCGACCTGCAGCAGTCGCAAGGGTTCAGGCATCGGCAGGCTCCTCGATGGGTCCGGTGTACCCGTGGCCGTTGAAGAAGTCGTCGGTCTCGTAGCGCAGCAGCGTCGGGATCTTCCGCTCGGGCAGGTCGGTGTTCACCCACGCGACGCCGTTCGCGATCACCCTACGCACGTCCTTGTGGTGATAGACCGGGTAGTCCTGGTCGCCCGGCGAGAAGTAGAAGATCTTCCCGTGCCCGCGGCGGTACGTAATGCCGGAGCGGAACACCTCGCCGCCGGAGAACGAGGAGACGAAGATCAGCTCGTCCGGGACGGGGATGTCGAAGAACTCGCCGTACATCTCCTGCTGCTCGATCACGATCGGGTGCGGGACGCCCTGCGCGATCGGGTGCGTCGGGTTGACCGTCCAGACCAGCTCACGGTCGCGCTCGCTGCGCCAGCGCAGCGTGCAGGTGGTGCCCATCAGCTTGCCGAAGATCTTCGACCAGTGCCCGGAGTGCAGCACGACCAGGCCCATGCCCGACAGCACGTGCTGGTACACGCGGTCGACCACCTTGTCGTCGACCTCGCCGTGGGCGGCGTGGCCCCACCACACCAGGACGTCGGTCTCCGCCAGCACGTCCTCGGTCAGACCGTGCTCGGGCTCGTCGAGGGTCGTGGTGGCGACCTTGGCGTCCGGGAGGTTCTCGGCGATGCCGGCCGCAATGGCGGCGTGCATGCCGTCTGGGTAGATCTCGCGGACGTGCGGCTCCACCTGCTCGTGCCGGTTCTCGCCCCAGACGAGTACGCGAATCGTCATATTTTTCTGTCCTTAAGGGTTATTTGACGGCTCCGCCGATGGCACCGGCGGCGATGTACTTCTGCGCGGCGACCAGCAGCACGATGGCCGGGATCGCCGAGAGCACCGCGGTCGCCATCACCGCGTTCCAGTTCTGCACCTGGGTGCCGAGGTACTGGTAGATCCCGAGCGTCACCGGCCGGACGCCGCCCTTGGTGGTCAGCGTCAGCGCGAACAGGAAATCGCTCCAGGAAAACAGGAAACTGAACAGTCCGGCGGTGATCAGCGAGTTCTTGCTGATCGGCAGCACGATCGCGACGAACGCCCGGAACAGCCCGGCGCCGTCCACCCGCGCGGCCTCCACCAGCGACGGCGGCAGCGAGAGCATGAACGAGCGCAGGATCAGGATCGCGAACGGGATCCCGCTGCTGCAGTTCGCGACGATCAGGCCCGGGATCGAGTTCAGCAGCCCGATCCGCTCGTACGCCGTGTACAGCGCGTTCGCGATCACGATTCCCGGAATCATCTGCGAGATCAGGATCGCCAGCAGCCCGATCGACACCCAGCGGGACCGGAACTGCGAGAGCGCGTACGCACACGGCGTCGCGATCGCCAGACTCAGCACGACCGTTCCGGCCGCGATGATCATGCTGGTGACGAGGTTTCCGCCCTGCTCGTCGAGCGCGCGGGCGTAGCCGGAAAACGTCGGATGCAACGGCAGGAAACCGGCGGTGAGCGTGTTTCCGGACGGCTGCAGCGAGGCGTTCACCATCCAGTAGACCGGGAACAGCATCACGCACAGGACCAGCACGCCGATCACGGTGTAGGTGGTACGTCGCATCAGGTCCCCCTACTCGTCGACGGCACGACGGGTGCCGCGCAGGTAGAAGATCGCGAACACGAACGAGATCGCGATCAGGATGTTGGACAGTGCCGCGCCCTGGCCGAATTTGAAGTCGATGAAGGACTTCTCGTACGACTGGGTCGCCAAGGTCTGCGTCGCATTCGCCGGCCCGCCGCCGGTGAGGCCGAGGATGATGTCCAGGACCTTGATGGTGTAGACGACACCGAGCATCAGCAGCACACTCGCGACCGCCCGCAGGTTCGGCCAGGTGATGTACCAGAAGGACCGCCACCCGGTCGCGCCGTCGAGCTGGCCGGCCTCGTACAGCTCGTCGGGGATCTCCGCGAGACCGGAGTACAGCAGCGTCACGTTGAACGGAATGCCGATCCAGATGTTCACGCCGATCACCGCGATCAGCGCCACCGACGGCGAGTTCAGCCACGGCACCGGGTCGCCGATCAGGTGCAGCTTCAGCAGCGTGCGGTTCAGGATGCCGCTGTCCTGCTCGAGGATCGATCGCCAGGTCGCGCTGGACACGATCAGCGGCAGCAGCCACGGCAGCAGGAGCAGCGACCGCAGCAGCCCGCTCAACGGGAACTTCTTGTGGAAGAACAGGGCCAGCCCGAGGCCGATCGCGAACTGGAAGGCGATCGACCCGATGGTGAACAACGCCGTGTTCAGCATCGCGTCCGAGAACAGCTTGTCCGTGACGACCGTGCTGTAGTTCTTCAGCCCGACCCACGGCGCGGCACCGGTGAAGAACGTCTTCAGCCCGTAGTCCTGCAGGCTCATCAGCAGGTTCTTCACCACCGGGTAGCCGAACAGCGCCACCATCGCCACCGCCGCGGGCAGCACGAACAGCACCTTGGTGAGGGACTCGCCCCGGTGGCGCCGGCCGCGCACCTTCTCGCGGCCGGCCACCGTCGTGCGTGTGAGCGTCACCATTGCATCAGCCGCCGGAGGCCTGCTTGAAGGCGTCCTGGGCCGAGGCCTTACCGGTGAGCGCCAGCTGAATCGCCTGGTAGATCACCTTCGCGGCGTCCGGCCACTTGTCACCCAGTTTGCCGGTCCGCGACCGGGCGGTCTTGACCTGCTCGGCGAAGGCCTTCATCGACGGCACTTCCTTGGCGTACTGGTCGAGCAGCGACAGCTTGGTCGGGAGCGTGAATCGGGCCTTCGCCCAGGCCAGTTCGTTCTCATCCGAGTTCAGGCACTTCACGAAGTCGGCGGCCTTCTGCTGCTTGGCCTGGTCCTTGTTCAGCGGGACCGTCCACGCCTCGCCGCCGAGCGGCGCGACTGGCGTCTGGTCCGGCTTGTTCAGCGGGAACGTGACGACGTCCCACTTCACGTTCGGCGACTTCTGCAGCGCCGGGATCTGCCATGGGCCGTTGAGCATCATCGCGGCCTTCCCGGCCACGAACTGGTCCTTCACATCACCCTGCGTCCAGTTGATGACGCTCTTCGACGCCGAACCCGCCTTGACGAGATCCACCCACAACTGCAGGGCTTCCGCCACCTGCGGGCTGGTCAGGTCGGTCTCGTCGCCACCGTTGGTCCACATCGCCGGCAGGAACTGCCACGAGCCTTCGTAGGTCGCGTTGGCGTTGAAGGCCATCCCGTAGCGACCGGGCTTGGTGAGCTTCTTGGCGGCCGCCTTCAGCTCCTCCCAGGTCTTCGGCGGCTGCACGCCGGCCTCGGCCAGCATGTCCTTGTTGTAGAACAGCGCGATCGTGTTGGTCACCGGCGCCAGTCCGTAGAGCTTGCCGTCGTACGACGTCGCGTCGACCATGCCCTTGATCACGCCGTCACCGCTGAGGCCCATGTCGTTCAGCGGCGCCAGCGCGCCGGTCGCGGCGATCTGCTGGACGTCGGGGTTGTCGAGCATCAGCACGTCGGGCAGCGTCTTCGACGAGGCCTGCTGCAGCACCTTCTGGATCAAGGTGTCACCAGGCACCGTCTCCCGTTGGATGGTGATGCCGAGCTGGGACGCGCAGGAGTCAAGTCCCTTCTGCACAAGGGATTTGTCCGGGTCGTTGTTGTAGTAGTCGAGGACCGTGAGGCTCTTGACGCTGTCGCCGGATGCGGACGACTGGCCGCCGCCGTTGTCACCGCAGGCGACCAGCAGGAGCGACACCGTCGTCGCACCCGCCAGCGCGGCGGCGATCCGCTTGCTGATCATGACATCGGACTCCTTCAAAGCGTTTAACCGATGGACGGAGGGACTGGGGCGGATGTTGTGGATTTGGCGGTAAACCGCTTAACTGAGGTGTTGAAGGACTATGTTCCCTACGTCACATCGCTGTCAAGGGCTCAGAGGGGGTCGATCGATGGTCACGATGCGCGACGTCGCTCAGCGGGCCGGGGTCTCGATCGCGACCGTCTCGTTCCTGCTCAACGACACCAAGCCGGTGACGGCCGCGACCCGGGCGCGGATCGAGCAGGCGATGCTGGAGCTCGGCTACCGGCGCAACGTGGTCGCTCGCGCGCTGGCCAGCAAACGCACGCACATCGTCGCGATGGCGTACCCGGCGCTCGAGCACCGGTTCGGGATGTCGACCGCGGAGTTCTTCACCAGCGCGGCCGAGGCGGCCCGCAAGCAGGACTACCACCTGGTGCTGTGGCCGGTCGGCAACGACGGCGTCGAGCTCCGGGAGCTGCTCGGGCAGGGCCTGGTGGACGGGGTTGTCCTGATGGAGGTCCAGCTCGACGACCCGCGCATCGACGTACTGCGTCAGTCCGGGACGCCGTTCTCGCTGATCGGGCGGACGACCGAGCTCGACGGCCTGTCGCATGTGGACATCGACTTCGACACGACCGTCGAGGACGCGGTCGAGCACCTGTACGAGCTGGGGCATCGCGAGCTCGTGCTGATCTCCGGCGACCTGGACGACCCGCGGTTCCACGCCTACGGCCCGTGGGTGCGGACCGAGGAGGCGTACCGGCGCGTCGCCGCGTCGTACGGCCTGCCGGTCGTCGTGGTGCCCTGCTCCGACACCACCCAGGCCGGCAAGGCGGCGGCCGAACACGTGCTCGCCGAGCACCCCGGCACGACCGCGGTCCTGGTCCTCAACGAGTACGCCGCGCTCGGCGTCGTCTCCGGCCTCAAACGCGCCGGCCACGACATCCCCGGCGACTTCTCGGTGCTGTCGCTGCTGATGGTCCCGGAGACCGCCGCAATGACGGACCCCGAGCTCACCATGATGCGCACGCCGGGACCCGAGCTCGGCCAGCTCGGCACCGAGGCCCTGCTCCGGCAACTCGAGGGCGACGCTCCGCTGCCACCGCAGCTGGTGCCGGCGAAGCTGTTCGCGGGCGCTACGGTCGCAGGTCCCAGAGCGCCGCGACCAAAGGCCGGCGCAGGTCGGCGCGGCGCGCGCAAAGCCCGATCGTGAGCGGTTCCAGGTCGGCCGGCAGCTCGGTCAGCTGATCGCGGACGGCCGACGACTCGAGGACGAGGCGCGGTACGACGCCGACGCCACAGCCCAGCGCCACCAGGGCGAGCAGCGCCTCGTGCCCGTCCGGCTCGGCGGCGATCACCGGCTTCACACCGTTCCTGCGGAACCAGCGGAACGCGTTGTCGCGGACCAGACCCCGGGCGGGTACGACGTACGGGCCGTCGGCGGCGCTGTCGCGAGCCTTGACGAGGACCAGGTCGGTGACGGCAACCGTTCGGGTGACCAACGATTGCGGGAGGCGCCGGGGAATGCCGGCCACCGCGGCGTCCACCTCGCCCTCGTCCAGGCGGGCGAGCGCGGCGGCCGCGTCGCCGGTGCGGATGGCGAGGCGGATCTGCGGGTGTTCCGCGCGCAGCGGCGCCAGCAGGTCCGGCAGCAGGGTCTGGCAGGCGGTCACGGTGGCGAAGATGCGCAGCTCACCGGTGAGACCGGCCGGCTCGGCGGAGCCGGACCGGTAGTCCGCCCACAGTTCCAGCGCCTGCTCGGCGTACGTCGTGAAGCGTCGCCCCTCGGCGGTCAGCACGACGCCCCGCGGACCGCGATCGAGCAACTGGGCGCCGGCCCGCGTCTCCAGGCGCTGGATCGTCCGGGTCAGCGTGGCCGCGCTGACGTGGCACTCCAGGCTCGTCCGGCCGTAGTTGAGGGTGCGCGCGAGGTGCAGGAAGAGCTCCAGTTCCCGGTGCTCCACGGTCACCTCCGGCGGGCGTAGGCCTCGATCTCGATCTTCATCCGCGGGTCGGACAGCCCGCACACCAGCATCGTGGCGGCTGGGCGGATCTCGCCGAACGCGCGCCGCAGCGTCGGCCAGCACGGCTCGAAGTCGTCCCGGTCCGGCAGCATGTACCGCACCCGGACGACGTCGTCCAGAGAGCATCCCGCCGCCTTCAGGGCGTCCGCGATGTTCACGATGCAGCGCTCGGCCTGCGCCACCACGTCGTCCGCGATCGTCATCGTCGAGTAGTCGAAGCCCGTCGTCCCCGAGACGTGCACCCAGTCGCCGTCCACCACGGCGCGCGCGTACCCGATCTGCTCCTCGAACGTCGAACCGCTCAGAATCGCCCGTCGCTCAGTCATACCCCGAACGCTAGGCAACCACGGGCCGCGCGGTCGAGCCGGCCAGCCGGATCGTCGGCTTCGGGACCTGGTACGTCGTGACGTCGCCGCCGTCCATCACCGCGAGGATGGCCTCGCCGACGATCGTGCCGAGACCGTGCACGTCGACCGTCACCACGCTCAGCGGCGGAGTGGCCAGCCGAGCGACCGCGGTGTCGTCCCACGCGATCACCGACAGCCGGCCGGGGACGGCGACGCCCAGCTCCTTCGCCACGGCGAGACCGCCGATCGCCATCAGGTCGTTGTCGTACACAACGGCCGTCGGGACCCGGCTGCCGGTCAGCAACCGCCGCGTCGCGTCGCGGCCGGCGTCCTCGGAGTAGTCGCCCTCGATGACGCGGCCGTCGACGTCCTGCTCGGCGCAGGTCGCCATGAACGCGTCGTCGCGCGCCTGGCAGTGCAGCATGTCGCGCGGACCGCTGACCCGCGCGATGTCGCGGTGGCCGAGGTCCGCGAGCGCCCGTACGGCGGCCCGGGCGCCTTCGGCGTTGTCGACCAGCACGTTGGTGATCGGGGCCTCGAGCTCGGGCCCGCCGAGCAGCACCGCCGGCACCCCGAGCCGCTCGAGCTCGGCGAGCCGGGGATCCTTGGTCCGCAGGTCGACCATGACGATGCCGTCGACGTGCCGGTTCGGCACCCAGCGCCGCCAGATCTCGATCTCCTCGGCGGTGTCGGCCGCGAACTCGATCAGCAGGCTCACCCGCCGGCCGTCGAAGACCTCCTCGATCCCCTGCACGACATCGGCCATGAACGGCTCCATGCCGAGCAACCGCCCGGGACGCGCCAGCACCAGCCCCGCGATCCGCTCGCGCGACGTCACGTCCCCCATACACTGCCCTCCAAGGCCATCGAAGCCACTATATTCACAGACCTAACTAACTCGACAGATTGCGGATGTTCCGATGCAGCAGGTCAGCGACGCGTCGCGATCACCGGGCTACGACCCGGCACCGACGAACAGCCGTGCCCTCATTGTGGACAGCATCCGCTCCGCGGGCACGGTCAGCCGGGTGGAACTCACCCAGATCACCGGTCTCACCGCTCCGTCGGTGACGACCGTGGTCCGGCGGCTGATCGACGACGGGCTGGTCGACGAGGCCGGTCGCGGCTCGTCCACCGGCGGCAAACCGCGCACGCTGCTCCGGATCAGGGCAGCGGCCCGGTACGTCGTCGGCGTCCACCTGAGCGCCGACAGCCTGACGTACGTGCTGGTCGACTACGCCGGCGGGGTGGTGGCGCGCTGGCGGCGCGCCGGGCCGGGCGAGGCGAGCGACCCGGAGCAGGTCGTGGCGCGGATCGCGACCGAGACCACCGAGCTGATCGAGCGGTCGGGGATCGACTCCTCGCTGGTTCTCGGGCTCGGCTTCGTGTGTCCCGGGCCGCTGATCCGCAACCGCGGCGTCACGTCGGCCCCGCCGTCGATGGCGCACTGGGTCGGCTTCCCGATCCACCAGCGCCTGGAGGAACGCCTGCAGTTGCCGGCGCTGCTCGAGAACGACGCCACCGCGGCCGCCGCGGGCACGCGGCTCACCACCAGCCACGACGTCTCGGTGATGGCCGCGCTGTTCATGAGCGAGGGCATCGGGTCGGGCCTGCGGCTGAACGGCAACGTCTACCAGGGCGCACACGGCAACGCCGGCGAGGTCGGGCACGTCTGCGTCCAGATCGGCGGCCCGCAGTGCTGGTGCGGGAGCACCGGCTGCCTCGAGGCGATCGCCGGGCCCGCGACGGTGGTCGCCAAGGCCCGCGCGGCGGGGCTCGACCTCGGCTCACAGCGCCGTACCGGCGTGGCGGCGTTCGCGGCGATCGCCCGGCTGGCGCTGACCGGCGACTCCCGGGCCGACGCGATCCTGCGCGACTCCGCGTCCTGGCTCGCGCTCGGCGCGCAGACGATCACCAACATGTACGACGTCCAGCTGCTCGTGCTGACCGGGCCGGCCTTCGCCGTCGCCGGGACGATCTACCTGCCGATCATCCAGGAGCGGATCCAGAGCTCCGCGTTCGGCCGGGCCGTGAACACCGAGGTGGTCCTCGACGAGCGCGGCCACGACGCCGCCGCGATCGGCGCGGCCCTGATGATGCTCCGCTCCGGGACCGTTTCCGCCTAGGCCTTTCGCCGTCTGCTCCACTCTGCGCGGTCAAACCGTTACTGATCAACGTCTTGTCTTATGTTTATTAGGCGAACTAAGTTACCGCCAGCTTCCCTGGCGGGTGCCGGGGTGACGTGCGGAAAGGACGATCAATGCTCCGGAACCCGAAGGACCGTACGAGGACGCGGCGCCTGGTGAGCGTCGCGGCCGTCGCGACAGCCACCGCCCTCCTGATCAGCGCCTGCGACGGCGCCGCCGCCGGCGGTGGGCAGGCAGCCGCGAAGGACGCCTCCGTCACCGTCGCGGCCGGCGACATCACCGCGGAGAACTTCAACCCGTTCAGCACCACCGCGCTGCAGCCGACGCTGGGCGTCATCTACGAGCCGCTCTACTGGTACAACTTCGCGAAGCAGTCGGACCCGACGCCGGTGCTCGCCACGGGCTACTCCTGGAACGCCGCCGGGACCGAGCTCACCATCAAGACCCGACACGACGTGAAGTGGAACGACGGTCAGCCGTTCACCGCCAAGGACGTCGCGTTCACCTTCAACCTGGTCGCGAAGACCCCGGCGCTGAACCCGTCGGGCCTCGCCGCTACCGCGAAGGCGACCGCCGACGACACCGCCGTACTGACCTTCAAGTCGAAGTCCCTGATGCAGGAGCCGGCCGTGCTCGCCAACCAGGCGATCGTGCCCGAGCACATCTGGAAGGACATCAAGGACCCGACGACCGACCTGAACAAGAACCCGGTCGGCACCGGGCCGTTCAAGGTGAAGTCGTACACGCCGCAGAGCTTCGTGCTGACCAAGAACGACCAGTACTGGGAGCAGGGCAAGCCCGAGATCAAGGAGGTGCGTTATCTCCCGGTGAGCTCCGCGGATGCTGCCAGCGCCGCACTCGTCGCGGGCAAGGTCGACTGGGCGAGCGCCTACCTGCCCGGCATCGACAACATCATCAAGTCCGGCAAGAACCTGACCTACGTCAACTCTCCCGTGATGACGACCGTCATCGTGACATGCTCCAACGCCCAGCTCGGGTGCGCCGGACCGCAGACCGACCCGGCCGTCCGCAAGGCGATCTACCTCGCGATGAACCGCGAGCAGCTGGCCAAGCTCGCCGGCGGCGGCGTCGCGGGTGTCGGCTCGCCGACCCTGCTGCTGCCCGGTCGAGACGACGAATGGATCGCGGACGCGGGCAAGGCGAAGCTGCCGCAGGCGCCCGACACCGCCGAGGCGAACAAGCTCCTCGACGCGGCCGGCTGGACGAAGGGCAGCGACGGCGTCCGGTCCAAGGGCGGCAAGCGGCTGACGCTGACGGTCCAGACCGTGACCGGCTGGAGCGACTACATCTCGATCAACGACACCCTCAAGCAGCAGCTCGCGGCCGTCGGCATTGAGCTCAAGCCCAGCCAGGTCTCCTGGAACGAGTGGAACGCCGCCCAGACCAACGGGAAGTTCCAGCTCTCGCTCGACTCCGTCGGCCTCGGCGCCTCCACGAACCCGTACTTCACCTACAACGGCAAGCTCGCCACCGTGAACACCGCGCCGGTGGGCAAGACCGCCACCGCCGGCAACCAGTCGCGGTTCTCGAACCCGGCCGTCGACGCCGCGCTCAAGGTCGCCGCCGGGACGACGGACAAGGCCGCGCAGAAGGCGGAGTACGCGAAGATCCAGACCGTCATCGCGGACCAGCTGCCCTACATCCCGGTCTACGTGAACTCGATGCTGACCGAGTTCAACACCTCCCGCGCCACCGGCTGGCCGACCAAGGACAACATGTACGTCCTGCCCGCGGCCTGGAAGGCCTGGGACGCCGGAATCGTCCTCAAGACCATCAAGCCCGCCAGCTGAGCGCGGGTCCGCCGTGCGCTATCTGCTGCGAAAACTGGCCTTCTACGTCGCTGCCCTCTGGGCGGCGCTGACCCTGAACTTCCTGATTCCCCGGCTGATGCCGGGGAACCCGGTCGACCTGATGCTGTCAAAACTGGCGACCAAGGGCCCGGTCACCCCGACGACGCGGGACGCGATCCAGGCACTGCTCGGCACCGACACCCGCTCGTCGCTGTGGGACCAGTACTGGACGTACCTGCACCAACTGGTCAAGGGCGACCTCGGTACGTCGATCGCGTACTTCCCCGCGCCGGTCTCCCAGGTCATCGGCCAGACACTCCCCTGGACCGTCGGGTTGATCGGTCTCGCGACGGTGATCTCGTTCGCCGTCGGGATCCTGCTGGGACGCGCCGCCGGCTGGCGGCGCGGTTCCTGGGTCGACAGCCTGATCCCGGTCACCACGATGCTGCAGTCGGTGCCGTACTTCTGGCTCGCCCTGCTGCTGCTCTTCCTGCTCGGCAGCACCTGGCCCGTCTTCCCGCTGACCGGCGGGTACGACGTGTACTCCGTGACGCCCGGCTGGAGCCTCCCGTTCGTGCAGTCGGTGCTGTACCACGGGGCGCTGCCGGCGTTGACGATCGTCATCTCGTCGATCGGCGGCTGGATGCTCGGGATGCGCAACATGATGGTGTCGACGCTGTCCGAGGACTTCGTCGTCACCGCCGAGGCGAAGGGGCTGACCCCGCGCCGGATCCGGTCCCGGTACGTCGCCCGCAACGCGATCCTGCCGTCGGTGTCGGGCTTCGCGATCTCGCTGGGTTTCGTGGTCGCCGGATCGATCGTCACCGAGGCGGTCTTCACCTACCCCGGCATCGGCTCCGCGCTGTTGCTTGCCGTCAACAACAACGACTACGCGCTGATGCAGGCGGTGTTCCTGATCATCACGCTCGCCGTCCTCGGCGCGAACCTGCTCGTCGACCTCCTGTACGGCGTCATCGACCCCCGCACCCGTGCGCGGTCCTGAGAAGGGGCTCCCGAATGGCAATCACCACTGAAGGGGCGGCCGCCGTCGAGAAGTCGGCGCCGGTGCGCCGCCGGGCCTGGCCGCCGCTGACCCTGAAGCTCGCGGTCGGTCTGGCCGTCGCCGGGCTGATCGTCCTGTTCGGCGTCCTCGGTCCGCTGCTCGTCGGCAACCCGTCGACGGTCCGGGACATCGGGCTGACCGCGCCCGGAAACGGCTTCCTGCTCGGCACTACCCAGAGCGGCCAGGACGTCTTCGCCCAGCTCGCGTACGCCACCCGCGGCTCGCTGATCATCGGCGTCGTGGTCGGGGCGATCACGCTGCTGCTGTCGGCGTTCTTCGGCGTCGTCGGCGCGTTCGTCGGCGGCGCGACCGACGAGGCGTTCTCGCTGTTCACGAACATCATGCTGGTGATCCCCGGCCTGCCGCTGGTGATCGTGATCTCCAGCTACGTGCCGAACAAGTCGATCTGGCTGGTGGCCGCCGTGCTCGCGATCACCAGCTGGGCCGGCTCCGCCCGCGTGCTGCGCGGCTTCACGCTCAGCGTCCGCAGCCGCGACTACGTGCTCGCGGCCCGGATCGGCGGCGAGAAACGCTGGCGGATCCTGCTCGTCGAGATCCTGCCGAACCTGATCCCGCTGCTCGCCTCGCAGGTCGTGTTCGCGGTGATCTTCGCGATCCTCGGCGAGGCGGGTCTGTCGTTCCTCGGACTCGGCGCGTCCGGGTCCTTCACCTGGGGAACCATGCTGTTCTACGCACAGAACGGCCTGGCGCTGCGCCTCGGCGCCTGGTGGTGGTTCGCGCCGCCGGGCCTGGCGATCGCCCTGTTCGGGGCGGCGCTGTCGCTGATCAACTTCTCCATCGACGAGATCATCAACCCGAAGCTGCGCTCGCAGACGCGTGCCGAACGCAACAAGTGGAGCGTGAAGGCATGAGGGTCCTGAGCATCGAGAACCTCAGCATCGACTACCTGGCCGAGACCACCGTGCACGCCGTCCGCGACGTGTCCCTGACGTTGGAACGCGGGGAGATCCTCGGCCTGGCGGGTGAGAGCGGCTGCGGGAAGTCGACACTGGCGTACGCGATCACCCGGTTGCTGAAACCGCCGGCGCAGATCACCGGCGGACGCGTGGTGTTCTCGTCCCGCGAGGGCTACGACATCGACCTGTCGTCGCTGGCCGGAGACGACCTGCGGGCGTTCCGCTGGGACAAGATCGCGATGGTCTTCCAAGGCGCGATGAACTCGCTCAATCCGGTCCTGCGGATCTCCGAGCAGCTCGAAGACGTCTTCCTGACGCACCGGCCCGAGCTGAGCAAGACGGAGCGCCGCGCACGCTGCGGCCAGTTGCTCGAACGCGTCGGCGTGGACCGGGACCGGCTGCGGGCCTATCCGCACGAGCTGTCCGGCGGTATGCGGCAACGCGTGATGATCGCGATGGCGCTGGCGCTCGAGCCGCAGGTGCTGATCATGGACGAGCCGACCACCGCGCTCGACGTCGTCGTCCAGCGGGAGATCCTGCGCGAGATCACCCGGCTGCGCGCCGAGCTCGGGTTCGCGGTCGTCTTCATCACCCACGACCTGCCGCTGCTGCTCGAGATCAGCGACCGGATCGCGGTGATGCGGGACGGGCTGATCGTCGAGCTCGACGACGCGCCGACGCTCTACACGAAGCCGCAACACCCGTACACGAAGCGACTGCTGTCGTCGTTCCCGAGCCTGACCGGGGACCGCGGCGGCTTCGTCAGGACCGGCGCGATCGACGAGGAGGCAGGATGAGTGCGCTCGAGATGCGCGAGGTGGTGAAGGAGTACCGGCTGCGAAACGGGCTGCAGAGCAAGCGCCTGCGGGCGGTGGACCAGGTCAGCTTCGAGTTGCAGCCCGGCCGGACGATCGCGCTGGTCGGCCAGTCCGGCTCCGGCAAGTCGACGATCGCGAAGCTCCTGCTCCAGCTGGAGCGGCCGACGTCCGGCCAGATCCTGGTGGACGGCAAGCCGATGCAGTACCGCGGCACGGCGGCGGCGACGTACCGCAAGGCCGTCCAGATGGTCTTCCAGGATCCCTTCGCGTCGCTGAACCCGTACCACTCGATCGCGCACCACCTGGCCCGCCCGGTCAAGCTCCACCATCCCGCCTTCACCCGGGACGAGGTCGACGAGCGGGTCCTCGAGCTCCTCCGCCGGGTCCGCCTCGACGAGGACTTCGCGCACCGTAAGCCGCACGAGCTGTCAGGCGGTCAACGCCAACGGGTCGCGATCGCCCGCGCGCTGGCACCCGAACCGGCGATCCTCGTCGCCGACGAGCCGGTGTCGATGCTCGACGTCTCGATCCGCCTGGGCGTGCTCAACCTGCTGGCCGCGTTGCAGCGCGAGGAGAACCTGGGCGTCCTGTACATCACCCACGACCTCGCGACCGCCCGGCACTTCAGCGACGAGATCATGGTCCTGTACCACGGCAAGGTCGTCGAACAAGGCCCTGCCGACGACGTGATCCTGAACCCGCAGCACGAGTACACCCAGCTATTGGCGGAGGCAGCCCCAGCGCCCGAGCGACGGCTCGCCGAGCTGAGGCCGTCAGGCAGCTGAGACGGGAAACGGCAGCCTGGGACCTGCTCTGCCAGGTCCCAGGTTGCCGTTTCAGGTCCCAGGTGTTTCAGAGTTTCAGTGCGGAGGCGACCACGTCCGCGAGGGAGTGGGCGATCTCGTGGGCGGTGTCGGAGGACTCCGCCTCGACCATGACCCGGACGAGGGGCTCGGTGCCCGACGGCCGGAGCAGGACCCGGCCGGTGTCGCCGAGGCGGGTGGTGGCCTCGGTGACGGCGGACTGGACCGTGGAGTCGGTGCCCGCGCGGGACTTGTCCACGTTCTTCACGTTGACCAGGACCTGCGGCAGGCGGGTCATCGCGCCGGCCAGATCGGCCAGGCTCTTGCCCGTCTGGGCCACGCGCGCGAGCAGCATCACCGCGGTCAGCGTGCCGTCGCCGGTGGTGGCGTGGTCGGACAGGATCACGTGCCCGGACTGCTCACCGCCGAGCTTGTGGCCGCCGGCCTTCATCGCCTCGAGCACGTACCGGTCGCCGACCTTGGTCTGCTCGACCGCGATCTGCTCCCGCACCATCGCCTGCACGAAGCCCAGGTTGCTCATCACGGTCGCGACGACGGTGTCGTTCGACAGCCGGCCGCTGTCCCGCATCGCCAGCGCCAGGACCGCGAGGATCTGGTCGCCGTCGACGAGCTCGCCGTTCGCGTCCACCGCCAGGCAGCGGTCGGCGTCACCGTCGAGCGCGATGCCGACGTCGGCGCGGTGCCCGACGACCTCGCGCTGCAGACCCTCGATGTGCGTGGATCCGCAGTTCAGGTTGATGTTCAGCCCGTCCGGGGCCGCGGCGACCGTGATCACCTCGGCGCCGAGCCGGCGCAGTGCCTCCGGCGCGGTCTGCGAGGCGGCGCCGTTCGCGCAGTCGATCACGACCTTCAGGCCGTCGAACCGGTTCGGGGCCGAGCGGACCAGGTGCGAGACGTAGGTCTCGAACCCCTGCCCGTCGTCGGTCACCCGGCCGACATCGGCGCCCGTCGGACGCTGCCACTCCTCGCCCATCCGGGCCTCGATGGCGTCCTCGATCACGTCGTCGAGCTTGATCCCGCCGCGGGCCAGGAACTTGATGCCGTTGTCCGGCATCGGGTTGTGGCTGGCGGACAGCATCACGCCGAGGTCGGCGCCGGTCGAACCGGTCAGGTATGCGACGGCCGGCGTCGGCAGCACGCCGAGCCGGACGACATCGACGCCGGCGCTGGCCAGACCGGCCACCACGGCGGCTTCCAGGAACTCACCACTGGCACGCGGATCCCGCCCCACAACGGCGCGCGGCCGGTGCCCTTCGAAGGCACCGGCCTCGCCGAGTACGTGAGCTGCCGCGACCGAGAGGTCGAGCGCCAGCTCCGCGGTCAGGTCCACGTTCGCCAGGCCACGGACTCCGTCCGTGCCGAACAAACGCCCCATCAGGTGATCAGCGCTTGCTGTACTGAGGCGCCTTACGGGCCTTCTTGAGACCGGCCTTCTTGCGCTCCTTGATCCGCGCGTCGCGGGTGAGCAGGCCGGCCTTCTTCAGACCCGGGCGGTTGGCCTCGAGGTCCGCTGCGTTCAGGCAGCGGGCCACACCGAGCTGCAGCGCACCGGCCTGGCCGGTGATGCCGCCGCCGTTGATCCGGGCGATCACGTCGTACGAACCCTCGAGGCCCGCGACGACGAACGGCTCGTTCACGTGCTGCTGGTGGACCTTGTTCGGGAAGTAGACGTCGAGGTCCTTCCCGTTGATCTTCCACTTGCCGGTGCCCGGGACGATCCGCACGCGAGCGACGGCCTCCTTGCGGCGACCGGTGGCGCCGGCCGGGTTGATGACCGCGACCCGACCCGTCTCGGCGCGCTGCTCCGGAGCCGGGTTCGTCTCGGAGGTGTAGGCGACCGGGCCCTCGGTGTCGATGGGGACCTCGGTGTCGAACTCTTCGGTCTCGGTGGTGATGTCGCTCACGCTGTGAATCCTCGTTTACCTGGTTCGTCGATCGCTTACTGGGCGATCTGGGTGATCTCGAACGGCTTCGGCTGCTGCGCCGTGTGCGGGTGCTCCGGACCGGCGTACACCTTCAGCTTGGTCAGCAGCTTCCGGCTCAGGCGGTTCTTCGGGAGCATGCCCCAGACGGCCTTCTCGACGGCCTTGCGCGGGTCCTTGTCGAGGATCTCGCCGATCGGCGTCGCGGTCAGACCACCCGGGTGACCCGAGTGGCGGTACGCCAGCTTGTCGGTCCGCTTGGTGCCGGACAGGGCCACCTTGGAGGCGTTGACGACGACGACGAAGTCGCCACCGTCGACGTGCGGAGCGAACGTCGGCTTGTGCTTGCCGCGCAGCAGGGTGGCGATCTGGACGGCGAGCCGACCGAGCGTGACGTCGGTGGCGTCGATCACGTGCCACTCACGAGTGACGTCAGCAGGCTTCGGGCTGTACGTGCGCACGGTCGTTGACCTTCGTTTCTCAGAGTTGAACAGAACTGGACGTCGGCGAGCGGTCAGCAGACGTGTCTGTCCTGGACCTGGAACGCACAACAGCAGCCCAGAATACCGGCGCCGCCGCGTTCGGGTCAAAGTGAGCCCACACGCCGAGGGGACCCCGGCTTGGAAGCAGCTGAGGACCGCACTAGTTTAGCGGTGAAGATTGCAGTCCAGACCCGCGTCCCGCCGGCTGATCTACCCTCATTCATCCAGGCGATGACGCCAGCTTCCGAAGAGGGCATTGTGACCGAACAGTCGCTCACCGTCCGGGACAACCGGACCGGCAAGGACTTCGACCTTGCCATCACCGATGGCACCATCCGTGCCGCAGACCTCAAGCAGATCAGCGCATCCGACGGCGACGGTGGCCTGGCCACCTACGACCCCGGCTTCGTCAACACCGCGTCCTGCCGTTCCTCCGTCACCTTCATCGACGGCGACAAGGGCATCCTGGAGTACCGCGGGTACCCGATCGAGCAGCTCGCCGAGCAGTCGAACTACCTCGAGGTGGCTTACCTGCTGGTGAACGGCAAGCTGCCGAACAAGGCGGAGTACGAGGCTTGGGCGCACGACGTGACGTATCACACGTTCGTGCACGAGAACCTGAAGACGTTCATGCAGGGCTTCCGGTACGACGCGCACCCGATGGGCATGCTGCTGGCCTCGGTCGGCGCGCTGTCCACGTTCTACCCCGAGTCGCGCAACATCTTCGACGAGGAGTCCCGGGCGCTGCAGATCCGGCGGCTGATCGCCAAGATGCCGACCCTCGGCGCGTTCGCCTTCCGGCACGCCCAGGGCAAGCCGTACGTGTACCCGGACAACGAGCTCAGCTACACGGCGAACTTCTTGTCGATGCTGTTCAAGATGAGCGAGCCGAAGTACGCCGCCGACGACCGGCTGGTGCGCGCGCTGGAGATCCTGTTCATCCTGCACGCCGACCACGAGCAGAACGCGTCCACCAACGCGGTCCGCGCGATCGGCTCGACCCAGGTCGACCCGTACACCGCGGTGGCCGGCGGGATCGGCGCCCTCTACGGCCCGCTGCACGGCGGCGCCAACGAGGCGGTGCTGAAGATGCTGCGCCGGATCGGCTCGGTCGACAACGTGCCGTCGTTCATCGAGGGCGTGAAGAACGGCGAAGAGCGGCTGATGGGCTTCGGCCACCGGGTCTACAAGAACTACGACCCGCGGGCGAAGATCATCAAGAAGGCCGCCGACGACGTCTTCGAGGTGACCGGCATCAACCCGTTGCTGAAGATCGCCGTCGAGCTGGAGAAGATCGCGCTGGAGGACGACTACTTCGTCTCCCGCAAGCTCTACCCGAACGTCGACTTCTACTCCGGCCTGATCTACGAGGCCCTGCAGTTCCCGCCGGAGATGTTCACCGTGCTGTTCGCCATCCCGCGCACCTCGGGCTGGCTGGCCCAGTGGCTGGAGATGCTCGGCGACGGCGACCAGAAGATCGCCCGCCCGAAGCAGATCTACACCGGCGGCCGCGGCGTCCAGTACGTGCCCATGGGCGACCGCTGACCTGACCCCCGAACGGCCCCCGACCACCCGGTCGGGGGCCGTTCCGCTGTTTGGCTTGATGCCTCGGTCCGGGGCCGTTCGGCGCCGCTGCCGACTACGACGCGGCCGGGGTGCCTGCCGGTTCCGTCAGGTGAGCGACGAGGTCGCCGACCTGGCCGCGGGCGCGGATCATCGCGAGGTGGTCGATGTAGTCGCGAGACTCCACGATCAGCCCGTCGCGGACCCGCAGGACGAAGATCGCCGGCACCCGGAACGGCTCGCCGGTCGCCAGGATCGTCCCGGCGTACTCGAACTCCGCCACGATCACCTCGGGGTCCGTCGTCTCATGGACGCGGATGTTCTCGGGCTGGAAGCGCACCACCTCGGTGACCCGCGGGCCGACGCCGCCGAAGTGCTCGCGGAGCGCGTCCCGGCTGAGCAGCGGGTGGTCGCCGTACGGGTTCATCGGGTGCCGGACGTCGGTCTGCTCGGCGTACAGCTCCGGCAGCACGGCGAAGTCGCGGTCGGCGACGCCGTGCACCAGCTTCAGGAAGACCTGTTCAGGAGTCATCGGATACCTCACGAGGATTAAGCGGAGTGATGACTTCGAATATATGGAGTCACGACTTCGTTTACAACCCGGCAGCGGTTCGCCGCGTCTTCTAGGCTGAGGACGACGGAGGGGAGCTGGGGTGCGAGCAGACGCACGGGACAACCGGGCCAGGATCATGACGGCCGCGGACGATGTCTTCGGGCGGTCGCCGGGCGCGTCGACCGACGACGTGGCCAAGCTGGCCGGGGTCGGGATCGCCACCGTCTTCCGGCACTTCGCGACCAAGACCGAGCTGCTCGAGGCGGTCCTGACGCTGCGCCTGGAGCGGATCCGGGACCGCGCGCTGGAGCTGACCGGCAGCGACGACCCGGGGAAGGCGTTCTTCGAGTTCTTCACCCAGGTGGTGGCCGAGTCCGCGTCGAAGCTGGCGATCGGCGAAGCACTGACCGCCGCGGGCGCGGCCGCCGGCGAGGAGACCCAGGAGGCCGGACGCGGGATGCGGGCGGCGTTCAGCGGGTTGCTGACCGCGGCGCAGAAGGCCGGCGCGGTGCGGGCGGATGCCGAGCTGCCAGAGGTCTACGCGCTGCTCATCGGCGCGTCCCGCGGCGCGACCGCGGCCAAGCTCGACCCGGAGACCCGCGACCGCATGCTCGCCATCGTGTACGACGGCCTGCGGCCGCGTTCGTGAGGCGCCGCTGGCGGTCCTGGTCCCGTCTGCGTCGAGCCCTGGTGTCGGCGACGGTCGCGGCCGTTCTGCTGATCGTCGTACCGCTCGGAACGTACGCCGTCTCGCTGCGCATGTACTACTCCGGTGATCCGTCCGGCCGGACCCGCAACCAGGACGCGCTGTGGCTCGGCCATGCCTGGGTCGACGGCCGGAAGACCGCCGCCGACGTGACCGCGCTGGCGCAGCGCCTGCAGGGCACCGGCATCCGCGACCTGTACGTGCACACGGGTCCGCTGGAGCACGACGGCTCGTTGCCGTTGGCAAAGGTCTCGCCGAAGGCGCGCTGGTTCGTCGATGCGGTCCGTGCGGCGGCCCCCGGCGTCCGCGTCCAGGCCTGGCTCGGTGACGTCGTCCAACCGGGCAAGGACCCGGGCATGAACCTCGACGACGCGGCGGTCCGCCGACGGGTCGTGGAGTCGGCGTCCGCCGTTCTGCAACAGGGTTTCCAGGGCATCCACTACGACTTCGAGCCGGTACGGTCCGGCTCCGCGGGGTACCTCGCCGTACTGGACGAGACGCGCGCGCTCGGTACGACCCTGTCGGTCGCGGCGGCGCAGATCGACCCGCTCTGGTACCTGCATGCGATCCCGGTCGACAAGTGGTGGTCGCAGGACTACTTCCGTCAGGTCGCCGAACGCGTCAACCAGATCGCCGTCATGTCCTACGACACCGCACTGCCTCTGGAGTCCCTGTACGGCGGCTATGTCGCCAAGCAGACCAAGTTGGCGCTGGAGGTCACTCCACCCGGCACAGACCTTCTCATGGGTCTCCCGGCGTACTGGGAGAACAACGCCGCGCACTGGGGCAACGCGGAGACAGTCAGCGCGGCGGTCCGCGGCGCACGCCTCGGCCTGGGCGACACACCTCGCCAGAACTTCGGCCTCGCCCTGTACGTCGACTTCGCGGCCACCGACGAGCACTGGGCGGCGTACCGCGACGGCTGGTGCGTGGCGCCCTAGAACGGGTTCCAGCGGGTCAGAGCGAGGATGAGTCCGCAGACCGCGACGTAGACCGCGTTGATGAGCAGCACGGGCGACGGTCGCCTGGTGACGGGCTCCTCCGGCAGGCCGGTGTGGGAGCGCAGCCGGAGCGTCTCGAACACCGCGGCGACCTGGGGCAGGTCCTTGTCCGCGATGCCGCCGACGACGTGCCAGTCATCCCCTGCCTCGAGACTCACTGCCTCTTCCTCGACCTCTACTGACTCCACGGACCGCCAGGACACGCGCCGGTCTGTCCACCCGGTCCGGATCCACAGATCGGTCGCGGTGGCAGTCACCCGGAACAGCACCTGTGAGCCGAGTGAGTGCACCAACTGTGCGCCCACGGCTGTCGCCAGGAACGCGGCGAACCACTCACCCCAGTTCGCGAACGCCCCGACGGCGAGCGGCGCCACGAGCAGTACGGCGATCAGCGCCGGCAGACTCCACCAGGACCTGGCCTGCAGCGGGACCTCCCAGGGCAGGGTCGGCACATCCCGCGCCGGTTCGACAGGCGGCGCGGTGGGCAGGTCCTCGGCCGGCTCGAAGTCCGTCGGCAGGCTGCTGGCGGTCTCGTCGCGCCACGGCAGCTTTCTGGGCGCACGGAACGGGCTAACCGGCCTGAGCGTTTGGCCGCCGAAGACCAGCGTCGGCCAACTGCCCTCGGCGAGGTCTCCGACCAGCAGCGCGTCTCCGCGGTACCGGTTCAGCGTCTGCGCCCACTCGCGCTTGAGCTTGGCCGGCGCGTCGCCCTGCTCTTCGTCGTCGAGCGCGCTGAAGGCCTCGAGCAGCCGCAGATCGCCTTCCTCGTCGTCCAGGCCGGCCTCGAGGAAGCCCAGCAGGACCGTACCCTCGGCGGACCGGACCGTGAAGGCACCGGAAACGTGCGGATCGATCCGGACCGGCATGGCCTGCCCGCTCCAGGATCTCCGCGGACGCGCTCGGCGGAGCCGGAGGTCGCGCAGCGCGAACAGGAGGGACAGCAACCACGCACCACCGGCCACCGTGTACCAGAAGGTGTAGTCGGCCAGCTCAGCTCGCAGCCGGAGCCAGTCGCGGTCGGCAGGGTCGACGAGGATCGGGATCTGCTCGCCGGTGTCGTAGTCGCCCGCCACAGACACCGTGCGGCTGCTGCCGTCGGGCAACTGGAGAGCGAGCTCCCCTTCGTCGTTCAGGCTCTTCGCAACAGCAGTCTGCTCCACCGCACGTCGGAGATGGATCTCCTCGCGCTGGTCCTGCCAGCTCATCAGGCCGAACGCGGCAGCGCCCACCAGAGCCAGGGCGACCGCCACGAGCACTCTGCTGGTCACACCGATCCTTGCGGCCTCAGGTATCTGGACCCGATCCGGATGCATCCGCCCGGCCAGTGACCGTTGGCGAAGGCGGCTCGTGAAGACCCAGACCAGCAGTACGGCACACAAGGCCCCGTAGACGGTCCACGCGACGCGCGCAGAGGCCACATCGTCGTACCGGAGGTCGAGCGCCATGAACACCAGGCCGGCCAGCGCTGCGACGATCGGCTGCCACCACAGCAGGGCAAGCGACGCGAAGCAGGCAATCATCGCCAGTGAGAACGTCCGGTCCGGCCCGCAGACCGTCGGGTGCTCGACCGAGCAGTTGCTGGTGTCGCCGATCACCGACGCCACGATCGCCCCGAGCCAGACCGCCGGTAGCAGCCAGCGGTAGGTCCAGCTCGGGACGACGGTGCGGGCCCAGCGGGCCGCGAGAGCGCCTGTCACGCGAGAACTGTAAGGGTCAGCGTGCCCGTTCCACGCGGCCTTCGTCCCAGACCGGCTCGTCGGGCTCGTAGACCGAGCCGTCGGCGCCGAACACCAGGTAGCGGTCGAAGCCCCGGGCGAACCAGCGGTCGTGGGTCACTGCGAGGACCGTGCCGTCGAAGGAGTCCAGCCCCTCCTCCAGCGCCTCGGCCGACTCGACGTCCAGGTTGTCGGTGGGCTCGTCGAGCAGCAGCAGAGTCGCTCCGGACAGCTCCAGCAGCAGGATCTGGAAACGGGCCTGCTGCCCGCCGGACAGGCTGTCGAAGGTCTGCTCGGCCGCATGCGCCAGCTCGTACCGGTCCAGCTTGCGCGAGGCCAGCTCACGCCCCATGCCGTCCCGGTGGTCGTCACCCCGGTGCAGGATCTCCAGCAGCGTCCGGCCGACCAGCTCCGGATGCTCGTGCGTCTGCGCGAACCAGCCGGGCCGCACCCGTGCACCGAGCTTCGCCTTGCCGGTGTGCGCCACGGACGCGATCTGGATGTCGCCGACGGGCTGGTGCTCCACGTCCGGATCCGAGCCGCCGTTCGCGAGCAGCCGCAGGAAGTGCGACTTGCCGGAGCCGTTCGACCCCAGGACCGCGACGCGTTCGCCGTACCAGACCTCCAGGTCGAAGGGTTTCATCAGCCCGGTCAGCTCGAGCTGTGTGCACACCACGGCCCGCTTGCCGGTGCGGCCGCCGGTGAGACGCATGCTGACCTTCTGTTCGCGTGGCAGCGCCTGCGGCGGGCCCGCCTCCTCGAACTTGCGCAGCCGGGTCTGTGCGGCGCGGTAGCGCGACGCCATGTCGGAGTTGTACGCGGCCTTCTGCTTGTACATCAGCA
Source organism: Kribbella sp. NPDC004138 (assembly GCF_053603655.1). NCBI lineage: Bacteria > Bacillati > Actinomycetota > Actinomycetes > Propionibacteriales > Kribbellaceae > Kribbella > Kribbella sp. NPDC004138. The sequence continues at coordinate 259,076 of NZ_JBSGFZ010000006.1, read as the reverse complement.
TCTGTGCGCGCAGCTTGGCGTGCTCCTCGTCCCAGCGCTTGCGCAGCTCCTCGAAACGCTCGAACCGGTGCCGCCGGGCCTCGTGGTACGTCGCGAACCCGCCGCCGTGCGTCCACGCGGTGTTACCCGCGGCGCCGAGCTCCACGGTGACGATCCGGGTAGCGGTGTTGGCCAGCAGCTCCCGGTCGTGGCTGATGTACAGCACGGTCTTGTCGGAGCCACGCAGCTGCTCCTCCAGCCACCGCTTCCCCGGTACGTCGAGGTAGTTGTCCGGCTCGTCCAGCATCAGCACCTCGTCCGGACCGCGCAGCAACGCCTCCAGTACGAGCCGCTTCTGCTCACCGCCGGACAGCGTCTTCACCGCACGCCAGCGACAACGGTCGAACGGCACGCCGAGCGCGGCCGTCGTACAGACGTCCCAGAGGACCTCGGCGTCGTACCCACCGACCTCGCCCCAGTCCGCGACCGCCTGCGCGTACCGCAGCTGGGTCTTCTCGTCGTCGGCCTCCATCATCGCCAGCTCGGCCTTGTCCAGCTTGGCCGCAGCCTGCTGGATCGCCTCCGGCGCGACGCCGAGGAGCAGGTCCCGCACGGTCGACTCGTCCCGCACCGAGCCGACGAACTGGCGCATCACACCCAGCCCGCCGGACCGGGAGATGCTGCCGCTGTGCGGTTTCAGGTCACCGGCGATGATCCTGGTCAGCGTGGTCTTCCCGGAGCCGTTGGCACCGACCAGCGCCACCTTCGCACCGTCACCGACCCGGAACGTGACGTCGTCCAGCAACACCCGCCCGTCCGGCAGCTCGTACCCGATCCCGGCGACATCCACGTGACCCATTCCCCCAGTCTGACGGGACCGGCAAGCCCCACGCGAGCGGTTATCGTGACGCCCGTGCTGTCCGTCCCCGGTCCGGAGATCCTGCCCGGCACCCGCGACTACGCGTGGGTCGCGAGCGTCGTCGCCGCGGTCGAGCGTCGTACCGGCAGGCCGTCGCGGTGGGACCGGCGGCTGTTCGAGGAGACCAGCGGAGTGTTCGCCGCGGCGACCCCGAACGGACCGATGACGGTCAGCCGGGAGCACGTCCTCGACCCGGTGCTGCGCGGGTACGACGCCCCGGAACAGCTGAGCTACCACGATCACCAGCTGATCCGGCTCGCCACGGCCGTCGTCATCCACGAGACGGACCATCACCAGGCCGAGCTCGGCGATCCGGCCGCACCCGATGCGATTCGGGAACTCGGCCCCGCGGACATGGCGCTCAGCGAAGGCTTCGCGGAGCTGAAGGCGAAGCGCCTCACGACGGCGGTCATGGAGGAAACCGGCATGGATCGGGCGATCCCCGGGAGCACCCAGGCGCGGATCGGCTCGGTGTACCCGGGCTATCGGGGCAGCGTCGAGGGCGTCGTGCTCGGCCTGCAGGAACTCACCGGCCGGCCGCGCCACGAGATCGTCTCGGCGATCCAGGACGCACCGCGGCTGCAGCGCTACAACGCCATGGCGGACCTGCTCATCGACGCCCGCCTGGACGGCCTGATGCCTCCGGAGCACCGGTCCCAGGTCCGGCTGGCGCTCACCCGCCCGCTGCTCGACGAACTCGCCGCGATGACCGAGCACGAGTCACCGACCGGCGACCAGCGGGCGCTCGACAACCTGGGACACGAACACGCGGAGCGTGCCGTGCGTACCGTGGAGCAGCAGCTGGCGAGGATCGAGCAGCACTACCGCGCACACGGTGACCATCCGCCGCGGATGCCGATGTCGGCGCAGGAGCGGGCGCAGGTCCAGCGCATCGAGGCGTACTACGGCCGGCCGTCCATCGACCTGGAAACCACCCATCTGCGGCAGTTCCTCGACTCCGGCGCCCACTCCGGCCTGGCGGGTGGCGGAACCGCGGCCGGCAGCGGGGCAGCAGGAGCAGCAGCGTCGGGTGCCGCGGCCGCGGCCCGCTCCGTCTGGCGGCTGCCGCCCTCCAACGGCGGACAGGCCCGCTAGGCGACCCCCTGACGAGGAATGATCGACGGCGTCCTGAGGTGAGGGAAAGGTGCGGATGGACGCGTATCGCGAGGCGCAGCGGCTGTACGGCGAAGCGACGATGTCGGCTGCCCAGGGGCAGGACCGGATCGCCCAGCTGGAGCAGGCACTGCAGCGAATCGGGCAGTTGGTCCCGCAGGCGGCGGCTGACCAGCGGGCCGCCCTACTGCTGATGAACAGCTCGCTCGCGGAGCAGATCGCCGGCCTCGCGGAGGGCAGTCGGTGAACGAGCTCCTCCGGCGCGGTCCGGAGATCCTGCCAGGCACCTGGGAGTACGAGTGGGTCGCGTCGGTCGTCGCCAAGGCCGCCGAGTACGCCGGCCGCGACTCCCACTGGAGCGGGAAGCTGTACGAGCAGGACGGTGACATCAGCGGGATCTACCACACCGACGGCAGCATGACGATCAGCCGCAAGCACGTGCTCGACCCGGCACGGGCCGTCTACGCGGCGGAGCAGACGCCGACCCGCGACGAGCGGTGGGCGGCCTCGAGCGCGACCGAGATGGCGGTCTTCCAGGCCCGGCTCTCGCTGTCGGAGTTCGGTGACGAGTCGGCGCCGGGCGCGACGCCGAACGGTTCGTGGGAGGACCTCGCACTCGAGCGCGGCCTGGCCGACGAGTTCACCCAGCGGTACGTCGGCCGGATCTCCGAGGACCTGACCGAGCACTCGTTGCCGCACGGCCACATGTCCGCGTTCCCGGCGTACACGGCGGCCACCAGCCGGCTGATGTACCCGCTGGCAGGCGCCACCGGCCTGGGCGTGAACCAGCTGCGCGACCTGGTCGAGAGCACCGAGCGAACGCAGCGGTTCGCCGTGATCGCCGACCGGGCGATCGATCACCAGGTCGGCGAACTGGTCCCCGACGCGCACCGGACCCAGCTGCGCGAGCACCTGACCGGGCCACTGCGGCGCGGGCTCGGCGGACTGGCGATGACGGAGCACAGCCGGCTCACGGATCCGGGTGTGAAGTCCAGATGGGGCGACAGCTCGGCGGAATGGACGGCGCTGGAGTTCGAGACGAACCTCGACACCATCAGGGACCACTACGAGTCCTGGAACGCCGAGCACCCGGGTGTGGAGCCGCCGGAGCTGCCGGACTCGGCGCTGGAGACATTCCGGGACCGTGAGGACGAGGTCCGGCAGATCTGGGCCGAGGCCGGATGGCCGGCGCAGCGTCCGGTCGCGGGGCGCGAGCAGGCGTACTACCAGCAGCTGCCGGAGCAGCTCTACCCGACCGAACGCGAGCAGGAGATCGCCAGGCTGCAGCAGTTCCTGTGGTCACACACGGCACCGAGCCGGCACACCGCCGCCCAGACAGAGAGCGGCGACCGCCCCGACAACGTGCGGTCCATCAAGTCCGCCAAGAGGCCGGACCGCGGCGTCGAGTGAGCTACCAGTCCTTCAGCGCGCTCAGGTAGGTACCACCGGACGGGCGGACCGAGTCCTTCATGAACAGCTTCAGCGGTGCGGAGAACAGACCGTAGGTGTGCGTGCCGGTGAAGAAGCCGGCGTCCGTGCAGCCGTCGTACACCACCCAGATCTCCTTGACGCCACTTGCCGTGGCGAAGCGCAGTGCGATCGCCTCGGACGGCTTAGTAACCTGTGGCGCGCACTTGAAGACCGGTAGCTCCGGATTCCGCTCCGGGAGCACCTTGATCGCATCGACGACCTGTTGCGCCACCGCGCCGTCGAACTGCATCTGTCCGAGCAGACCGCTCTGCCCTGTGCTGTACCGGCACGCGGTCAGACCCGTCACCGGAGTGTTCAGGTCGAGCCCGGTCCCGGTCGGTACGTCGCTCGGCCCGGCGACCTGCTGGATCGGATGTTGAGCCGGACAGGCGGTGTTCTTCGCCGCATTCGGCTGGATGCCCTGCGAGGTCCGCTCCGGGGCCTCGGCCTTGCCTTCGCCGGCCGAGTCGCTGTGGCTCGTGGCGACCGGCGAATCATTGCCCATCACGCTCCAGACGCCGCCCACTGCTGCCGCCACCAGGATCGCGGCGGCCGCCACCGATATCCCCTGGCGGCGGCGGTGCACGCGCCGACGGGCCTCCCGCGCCAGATCGGTCGCCTGCATCCCCTGCGTGTCCGCGTGGCCCTGGAGCGCCGAGGTGATCTTGGGGCCGAGCTCCCGCTCAGGATCGTGCTCAGGCATTCTCGGCTCCTTCCGTCCCTCGTTCGCTGCTCAGTGTGGTCTTCAGTGCTGCCAGTGCGCGGTGCACATGCGAGCGGGCGGTCGCTTCCGCGCAGTGCAGCAGCTGGGCGATCTCGGCGTACGACAGCTCCTCGTAGAACCGCAGTACGACGGCTGCCCGCTGCTTGTCCGGGAGCGTCGCGCACAAGGCCCAGATGGCGTCCGACTCGGCGCGCGCCGCCGTACCGTCCCCGACGGCTCGTGCGGTGCGGACCGGGTCGTCCACCGGCGCCTCACGCCGCCGGAACCTCCGCCACCAGGAGATGTGCGCGTTCACCACCATGCGTTTCACGTACGCCTCGGGGTCGTCGGCGCGGCTCACCCGCCCCCAGCGCGCACAGGCTGTGGTCAGAGCGTCCTGTACGGCGTCCTCGGCCAGATTCGCGTCGCCGGTGAGGACGTAGGCGAACCGCAGCAGGGCATCGGCCTTCTCGGTCACCCATGCCTCGAAGTCGAGCGGCTCCGTCCGCACCTCCGCTGCCGCCAAGACTGCCTCCATACCCCTCAGGACGCGGACGGACCCGCGTTCGTTGCACGCAGTACCCGGAAGCCCTTCGCGCTGCCGATCCGCTCGCAGGGGAAGCCCTGGTCGGTCATCCAGCGCTGGAGAGAGTCGCCGCCCAGGTTCTTTCCGACGACGAACCATCCCACGCCGCCGGGAGCAAGACGGCTCAGCCAGCGCAGCAGCATCTTGTGGAGTTCGGGTTTGCCGATGTGGATCGCCGGGTTCGACCAGATCTGGTCGAACCGCACGTCGTCGGGTACGTCGTCCGGCAGCGCCGCGCGTACGCGGTCCGCGACGCCGGCCGCCTCCGCGTTCACCTGGGTGAGCTCCAGCGCGCGGTTGTTCACGTCGACCGCCCACACCGTCGCTTCCGGGGCCTCCACCGCCAGCGCGCAGGCGATGGGTCCGTAGCCGGCCCCCAGGTCGAGGAAGGTCCCCGGCCCGGTCGGCGGTTCCACCGAGCGCAGCAGCACCGACGTACCGATGTCCAAGCGGTCCCGGGAGAACACTCCGGTCGCCGTGGTGAAGACGTACGGCCGTCCCCAGATCCGGGCCTCGACACTACGCCGTACGTCCGCCGACTGCGGATCCGCCGAGAAGAAGTGGTCACCCACGCTGATGCACCTCTCCCCTGACCTGACGGGCCTGCAGAGCCCGCGCGGCCAGCTCGTCGTCTGCCGGGTAGCGCACTTCCTCCAGTGTCAGCCCGTGCGCCGGCAGGACGGACACGGCGGAGTCCCGCACCTTCCCGGCCAGCACCGCTGCGGGCCAGGAGACGTCCCGGCGTCCGTCGCCCACAGGGATCATCGAGCCCACCAGAGCCCGCACCATCGAGTGACAGAACGCATCTGCGATCACAGTGCCTGCCAGCTGCCCGACACCCGTCCGCTGCCAGGAGAACTCCAGCAAAGCCCGCACTGTGCTGGCACCCTCCCGCTTCTTGCAGAACGCCGCGAAGTCGTGTTCCCCGAGCAGACCGGTCGCGGCCGCGTTCATACGGTCAACATCCATCGGACGGCCCACCCGCAGCACGTGTCCCCGGGTGAGCGGGTCCCAGCCGGCCGGGTCGTCGCACAGCCGGTACACGTAGCGGCGCGCCAGAGCCGAGAACCGGGCGTCAAAGCCCTCTGGGGCCGCCGTAACGGCCGTGACAGCTACATCTGCGGGCAGGACGCCGTTCAGCCCCCTGAGAAGCCTCAGCGGGTCCACAGCGCCGTCTACGTCCACATGGGTGACCTGCCCGCGGGCGTGCACCCCGGTGTCCGTCCGGCCGGCACAGGTCACAGTCACCGGCTCCGGCAGCCGCAGTACGACGCGGACCGCTTCCTCGAGCTCGCCCTGCACGGTACGGAGGCCTTCCTGACGGGCCCACCCGTGGAAGGCCGCTCCGTCATACCTGAGGTCGATCCGCCAGCGCACACGGCAATCTAACGCAACAGAGCCCCCTCACCGTGCGGTGAGGGGGCTCTGTGGTGACTACGAGCCGGCGACTTACTTGTCGTCGGTCTTCGCGTCCTCGGTGGTGGTGTCCTCGGTGACGACGTCCTGGACCTTCTCGTCCTGGACGTCCTCGACCTTGGCCTCGTCCTGCGGCTCGTCGGCCTTCTCCTCGGCCTTCGGAGCGGCTGCCTTCTTGGCCGGAGCCTTCTTCGCGGCGGTCTTCTTGGCCTTCGGGCTGTCGGCCAGAGCCTCGACCAGCTCGATCTTCGCCATCGGGGCGTTGTCGCCCTTGCGCGGGCCGAGCTTGGTGATCCGGGTGTAGCCGCCCGGACGGTCGGCGTACCGCTCGCCGATCTCGGTGAAGAGCACGTGCACGACGCTCTTGTCCTTGATCCGCTTCATCACCTGGCGGCGCGAGTTCAGGTCACCACGCTTCGCCTTGGTGATCATCTGCTCCGCCAGCGGCTGCAGGCGCTTGGCCTTGGCCGCGGTGGTGGTGATGGCGCCGTGCTCGAACAGCGACGTCGCGAGGTTGCTGAGGATCAGCTTCTCGTGCGCCGGGCTGCCGCCCAGCCGGGCACCCTTGGTGGGGGTAGGCATCTCATAACTCCAGGAATCTCAGGCTCGTCGAGCCGTGGGGATACGGCCCGACGGGCCTTTGGTCAGCTCAGTACTGCTCGGTCTCGGCGAAGCTCTCGTCCTCGTCGTCCGCCTCGTTGCCGTAGGCACCGGACGCGGCGCGGAGGTCGAACCCGGGCGGGGAGTCCTTCAGCGACAGGCCCATCTCGGCCAGCTTCAGCTTGACCTCGTCGATCGACTTGGAGCCGAAGTTCCGGATGTCCAGCAGGTCCTGCTCGCTGCGCGAGATCAGCTCACCCACGGTGTGGATGCCCTCGCGCTTGAGGCAGTTGTACGACCGGACGGTCAGCTGCAGGTCCTCGACCGGCAGCGCCAGGTCGGCGGCCATCTGCTCGTCGACCGGCGACGGGCCGATGTCGATGCCCTCGGCCTCGACGTTCAGCTCACGGGCCAGGCCGAACAGCTCGACCAGCGTCTTACCGGCCGACGCGACGGCGTCGCGGGGCAGCATCGACGGCTTGGTCTCGACGTCGACCACCAGGCGGTCGAAGTCGGTGCGCTGCTCGACACGGGTGGCCTCGACCTTGTAGGTGACCTTGAGCACCGGCGAGTAGATCGAGTCGACCGGCATCCGGCCGATCTCCGCGTCGGCGGACTTGTTCTGGACGGCGGACACGTAGCCGCGGCCCCGCTCGACGACCAGCTCCATCTCGAGCCGGCCCTTCTCGTTCAGGGTGGCGATCTTCAGGTCCGGGTTGTGCACCTCGACACCGGCCGGCGGCGCGATGTCGGCGGCGGTGACGTCACCGGGGCCCTGCTTGCGCAGGTACATGGTGACCGGCTCGTCGTGCTCGGAGGAGACGACCAGGTCCTTGAGGTTCAGGATCAGCTGGGTGGCGTCTTCCTTGACCCCGGCAACGGTGGAGAACTCGTGCAGGACACCGTCGATCTTGATGCTGGTGACGGCCGCCCCCGGGATGGAGGACAGCAGGGTCCGGCGGATCGAGTTGCCGAGGGTGTAACCGAAGCCCGGCTCCAGCGGCTCGATCACGAACCGCGAGCGGTACTCGTCGACGACCTCTTCGGTCAGGGTGGGGCGCTGTGCGATAAGCAACTTCTTGTTCCTTCTGTGTCGCGACGACCACTATTTGAGGTCGCGAGGTGAAGAACGCACCGATCCGGCCGGTGGCCCGGAGGCCGCCGGCCGGAACCGGGTCAGTTCTTCGAGTAGAGCTCGACGATCAGGTGCTCGGCGACCTGGGTGTCGATCTGCTGCCGGGTCGGCAGCTGGTGGACGAGGATCCGCAGACGCTCCGGCATCACCTCGAGCCAGGCCGGGACGACGCGCTCGGAGTGCGTCTCCCGGGCGATGATGAACGGCGTCGTCTCCACCGACTTCGGCTTGACATCGATGATGTCGTGCGCCGAGACGCGGTACGACGGGATGTTCACCTTGATGCCGTTCACGGTGAAGTGACCGTGCACGACGAGCTGACGCGCCTGGCGGCGGGTACGGGCGAGACCGGAGCGGTACACCACGTTGTCCAGCCGGGACTCCAGGATCTGCAGCAGGTTGTCACCGGTCTTGCCGGAGCGCCGCGAGGCCTCCTCGTAGTACCGGCGGAACTGCTTCTCGAGAACGCCGTACGAGTAGCGCGCCTTCTGCTTCTCGCGCAGCTGCAGCAGGTACTCGCTCTCCTTCGGGCGGCCGCGGCCGTGCATACCCGGCGGGTACGGACGACGCTCGAACGCCTTGTCGCCACCGACGAGGTCGACCCCGAGACGGCGCGACTTCTTGGTCATGGGTCCGGTGTAACGGGCCATTTTCGTGCTCCTCTCTGGGTCAGACCCGGCGCCGCTTGGGCGGGCGGCAGCCGTTGTGGGCAACAGGGGTGACGTCCTGGATGGTGCCGACCTCGAGGCCGACCGCACCCAGCGAACGGATCGCGGTCTCACGGCCGGAGCCGGGACCCTTGACGAAGACGTCGATCTTGCGCATGCCGTGCTCCATCGCGCGGCGCCCGGCGGCCTCGGCGGCCATCTGCGCGGCGAACGGGGTCGACTTGCGCGAACCCTTGAAACCGACGGTGCCCGCGGAGGCCCACGAGATGACCGCGCCGGTCGGGTCGGTGATCGTCACGATCGTGTTGTTGAACGTGCTCTTGATGTGCGCGTGGCCGGCGGCCACGTTCTTCTTCTCCTTGCGGCGCACCTTCTTCGCGCCGGCCGCGGTGCGGCTCTTGGGAGGCATAGGTCAGTTGCTCCTGGGGTGGTCGACAGTCATCCGGGTCACTTCTTCTTCTTGCCGGCGATCGCCTTGCGGCGACCCTTGCGGCTACGGGCGTTGGTCCGCGTGCGCTGACCGCGCACCGGAAGCCCGCTGCGGTGCCGGCGACCCTGGTACGACCCGATCTCGATCTTGCGGCGGATGTCCGCGGTCACCTCGCGACGGAGGTCACCTTCGATCTTGTAGTTGCCTTCGATCCAGTCCCGGAGCTTGACCAGCTCGTCGTCGCCCAGCTCGTGGACGCGCTTGTCCGGGGAGACCCCGGTGTTCTTCAGCGTTTCCTGGGCGCGCGTGCGGCCCACACCGAAGATGTACGTGAGGGCGACCTCGATGCGCTTGTCGCGCGGCAGGTCGACTCCTACGAGGCGTGCCATGTGGCGGTGTTCCTTTCGTCGGCAGAGGTGTGGTGGCGCGCTGCGTCCTTGCCCGCCTCGGTGAGTGCTTCACCGGCAAGGCCCTGGCCTCTGTTCCAGGGGCGACATCCAGTGACCTGGATGAGCATGCGCGCTGTGGTGCGAAAGTGCCGTGTTACTGCGTGAGGCTTGTCAGCCCTGCCGCTGCTTGTGCCGCGGGTTCTCGCAGATCACCATGACCCGGCCGTGACGGCGGATCACCTTGCACTTGTCGCAGATCTTCTTGACGCTCGGATTGACCTTCATCGAGCTTCTTTCTTCGACAGGTGTTGGTGTGGGTCTTACTTGTACCGATAGACGATGCGACCCCGGGTGAGGTCGTACGGCGACAGCTCCACGACGACCCGGTCCTCGGGGAGGATCCGGATGTAGTGCTGCCTCATCTTGCCGCTGATGTGCGCGAGCACCTTGTGCCCGTTGGACAGCTCAACACGGAACATCGCGTTCGGCAGGGCCTCGACGATGGTGCCCTCGAGTTCGATTACTCCCTCTTTTTTGGGCATGTCCTCGCACTTCTGTAGACGTGACTGGCTATGGCTACAAAGAGCCAAGGAAAAAGTGTACGCCACGCGCGGCATTGATCCCAATTGGGCCCTCAGCGGGTACTCTCCAGCTCCGCCATGTGCTCGGCGCCCCAGTCGTCCAACGGCATCAGCGCGACGTTGAGTGACGCTCCGAGCTCGGTGAGTGAGTACTCGACTTTCGGCGGCACCTGGTGGAAGACCTCCCGGTGCACGATGCCACGCGACTCCAGCTCGCGCAGTTGCTGGATCAGCATCTTCTCCGTGACGCCGGGGATCTCCCGGCGCAGCTCGCCGAACCGCAGCGGGCCGTGATGCAGCGCCCACAGGATGCGCGGCTTCCACTTCCCGCCGATCACATCCGCCGCGGCGTCCAGGCCACAGGTGTACGGGCGCATACTTACCTTTCCGTCAGTACCTGACTATTTAGTGGGTACTTGTCCATCCTAAAGCGCGGGATCCAGGGTGGACCGCATGAAGACACCTGTCACCGTCCTGGGGCTCGGCGCGATGGGGACCGCCCTCGCCAGGGCCTTCCTGGCCGCCGGCCACCCGACCACCGTCTGGAACCGCACCCCCGGCCGCTCCCCCGAACTCGACGTCGTACGCGCCACCACAGCGGCCGAGGCGATCGCGGCCAGTCCGCTGGTCGTCGTCTGCCTGCTCGTCGACGACACCGTCCGCAGCACACTCGACGGCATCGACCTCACCGGCAAGACGGTCGTCAACCTCACCAACAGCACACCCGACCAGGCCCGTGGCACCGCAGAGCAGCTCACGAGCGCGGGAGCGCAGTACGTCGACGGCGGCATCATGGCTGTGCCCGCGATGATCGGCGGTCCAGCAGCATTCATCTTCTACAGCGGCGAACCGGAGGCTTTCGAGAAGCACAGCGCCGATCTGTCTGTGCTGGCACGCCCGGCGTACGTCGGCGCCGACCCCGGACTGGCCGCCCTGTACGACATCGCCTTGCTGAGCGCCATGTACGGCATGTTCGGCGGCGCCCAGCATGCGCTGGCCCTCATCACCAGTCAGGACCTCGCGGCGGAGCCGTTCACCACCCAGTTCCTGGGCCCATGGCTGACGGCCATGCTCACGAGCCTGCCCCGCATCGCCGAGGATCTCGACAACGGCCCTGCGGAGACGGCCGGTTCGAATCTCTCCATGCAGGCAGCTGCCTACGAGAACCTCATCAGCACTTCAGAAGCACACGACGTCGACCCGATGCTGCTCGCGCCGATGGGCGAGCTGCTGCAGCGGGCCGTGGCAGCCGGCCACGGCAAAGCTGATCTGTCGGCGCTCGTCAGTCTGCTGAGGACTGCGTAGCCGCCCACTGTTCGCCCGCGCGCCAGACCTGCTCCGGCATGAGGTCCAGCAGGTCGCAGGCCGCGTCGAGCTGCGCGAGGGCGGTGGTCGCGTCGCGGTACGCCGGGAGGATCGCGACGAACCGCCGGCCCTCGCAGCTGAAGCCGAACGCCGGTACGTCGGCCAGCGCCTCGACCGCGCGCGGATGCAGGACGGCCAGCGCGTGATCCTCACGCCCGTTGAACAAGCGGTACTGCCCCGGCAGGCCCTCGACCGTCAACGGCAACGGCAGAAAGCTCGCCGCCGCGACCGGCGCGAGCCCCGCGGGCAGCACCTGCAACGGCGGCAGCGGGCGCTCCACATGCAGATCGAGGAAGTCGAAGCCGAGCTCACGGCGCCCGACCTTGTGCCGGAACCGCCCGGTCCAGAACTCCCGGCCGCGGTGCCGGCCCGACGTCACGTCGGCGACCTCGGCCTCCGGGTCCGCGTCGAACGGTGGGAACGGCCAACGATCCAGCAGCTCCACCGCGGACGCGCTGACGCGCCAGCCGAGCTGCCCGGCGGCCTCCGCCCACTCTCGCCGGCGGCGGCCGTCGGCGATCCGCAGCGCCAGCGTGAACCCGAGCAGCACCAGGAACCAGGCCAGCACCATCCAGCCCACCCACCGGGGCTCCAGCAGCAGCCCGGCGACCGCCAGCGGTACGGCGACGGCGAACCAGACCACGTAGACGATCGCGGCTCCCTGATGCACCTGCCACGCCAGATCCGGCCGTAGCCGCGGACCGGCCAGGCGGCGACTCATCGGGGCCGCTGTCAACGGCGCCTGCCGAGGCCGCCGAGGGCGATGATCGCCCACGGGATCAGCAGCCAGACCGGCCAGAAGTGCGGCCAGTGGCCGCCGTTGCCCAGCCCGATCACGAACCAGATCACCACGTTGATCAGCACGACGCCGGTGAAGCCGCCGATCGCCCCGCCGCGGCGCTGTGGGTGGTTGTCCTTCTTCCGCTCCGGAAAGCTGCCCGGCTCCGGCGCGGGCTTGGAGTCCTTGACCACCTCGGGCGTCTGGTACGTCCGCACCGGCGGCAGGTCACGCACCAGCGGCTCGAGCTCGCCGTACGTCTGCACGGTGTAGAGCTGGTCGAGGCGCGACGAGAACTCGGGCTGGTCCAGCCGGCCGTCCGCGAACGCGTCCCGCAACCGGCCGGCGATCTTGTCCCGGTCGGCTTCGGTGAAACGCTGGTGCGGCTGGTACTGAGGCATGTCTCAAGTGTGCCTCAGCTCCGGTCCGCTCCGCGTCCCCCGACGGGTGGACCCCCGTGGTCCGTCAGTCGGCGAGGGCGCCGAACTTCACGCCGAGCTCGGCGAGCTCGGACTCGCCGCCGTCGATGGCGGTCAGCACCCAGGGGCCTTGCGGAGTGAGAGTGAACGTGTGCTCTGTGTGTGCGGCCGACCGCCCGTCGTCGGTGACGACGGTCCAGTCGTCCTCGAGCGTGTGATTCTCCTGCTTGCCGAGCGTGAGCATCGGCTCCACGGCCAGCGCCATCCCCTCGACCAGCTTCGGCCCGCGGCCGGCGCGACCGAAGTTCGGCACGTTCGGCGGCTGATGCATGGCCGAGCCGATCCCGTGCCCGACGAAGTCCTCGACGATCCCGTACGACGAGTTCGCCCGGACGTGGGCCTCGATCGCGGCCGAGATGTCGGACAGCCGGCCGCCGAGCCGGGCCGCGGCGAACCCGCGCCACATCGACTGCGCGCAGATCCGCGCGAGCTCCAGCAGTTCGGCGTCGACCTCACCGACCGGCACCGTGATCGCGGCGTCGCCGTGCCAGCCGTCCACGATCGCGCCGCAGTCGATCGAGATCAGGTCGCCGTCGGCGAGCACCCGGTCACCCGGGATGCCGTGCACGATCTCGTCGTTCACCGACGCGCAGATCGAGCCGGTGAACCCGTGGTACCCCTTGAACGACGGCGTCGCGCCGGAGGACCGGATGTTGTCCTCCGCGATCGCGTCCAGCTCGCCGGTGGTGATGCCGGCCCGGACCTCACCGCGGAGCAGCTCCAGCGTGCGGCCGACCACCAGGCCGGCCTTACGCATGGCGAGGATCTGCTCGCGGGTCTTGATCTCGATACCGCGGTCTCTGAACATCAAATGCTGTCTTTACTCCGTGACGGGCTTGAGGGCGGCGAGCACGCGCTCACTGACCTCGTCGATCTCGCCGACGCCGTCCACCTCGACCAGCAGGCCGCGCTGCGCGTACACCTGCAGCAGCGGCTTGGTCTCGGCGGTGTAGACGTCCTGCCGGTGCCGGACGACCTCTTCGGAGTCGTCGGTCCGGCCCTCGATGTGCGCGCGCTTGGTCATCCGGTCCACCAGCACGTCGATGTCCGCGACCAGCGCGACCACGGCGTCCAGCTTGTGGCCGTGCTCGGCCAGGATGTCGTCCAGCGTGCCCACCTGGGCCAGCGTCCGCGGATACCCGTCCAGCAGGAAGCCCTCGCCGGCGTCGGCCTCGGACAGCCGGTCCCGCACCATCGCGTTGGTGACCTCGTCCGGAACGTAGTCCCCGGCGTCCATGTAGCGCTTGGCCTCGACACCCAGGGGCGTCTCGTCCTTGACGTTCGCGCGGAAGATGTCGCCGGTGGACACGGCCGGGATCTTCAGGCGTTCCGCAAGCACCTTTGCCTGCGTGCCCTTGCCCGCCCCGGGCGGACCCATCAGCAACATTCTCATCAGCGCAGGAACCCTTCGTAGTTTCGCTGCTGCAGCTGACTCTCGATCTGCTTCACGGTGTCGAGTCCGACACCGACCATGATCAGGATCGACGTACCGCCGAACGGGAAGTTCTGGCTCGCGTTCAGCAGGACGAGAGCGACCAGCGGGATCATCGAGATCACCGCGAGGTAGATCGCGCCGGGCAGCGTGATGCGGTCCAACACGTACTTCAGGTATTCCTCGGTCGGCCGACCCGCCCGGATCCCGGGGATGAAGCCGCCGTACTTCTTCATGTTGTCGGCGACCTCCTTCGGGTTGAAGGTGATCGAGACGTAGAAGTACGTGAAGAAGATGATCAGAGCGACGTAGGTCGCCATGTAGATCGGGTGGTCGCCCTTGACCAAGTTGCCCTGGATCCAGTTGGACCAGCTCTTGCCCTGCTGGAACTGACTGACCAGAACGGGGAGATACAGCAGGCTGGAGGCGAAGATGACCGGGATGACACCGGCCTGGTTCACCTTCAGCGGGATGTACGTCGAGGTGCCGCCGAACATCTTCCGGCCGACCATCCGCTTCGCGTACTGGACCGGGATCCGGCGTTGGGCCTGCTCGATGAAGATGACCGCCGCCATGATGACGAGGCCAATCGCGATCACCACGACGAAGGTGGTGATGCCCTTCTGCTTGCGGATGCTCCACAGCTGGGTCGGGAAGGTCGCGACGATCTGGGTGAAGATCAGGATCGACATACCGTTACCGACGCCACGGTCGGTGATCAGCTCACCGAGCCACATGATCACGCCGGTACCGGCGGTCATGGTCAGCACGATGACGGTGATCGTGAACCAGTCGTCCTTGTACAGCAGCGGCTCGCTGCAGCCCTGGAACAGCCGGCCCGGCGTCCGGGCGAGCGCCACGAACGCGGTCGACTGCAGGATCGCCAGACCGACGGTCAGGAACCGGGTGTACTGGGTGATCTTGGCCTGACCCGCCTGGCCCTCCTTCTTCAGCGACTCCAGCCGCGGGATCACCACGGTGAGCAGCTGCAGGATGATGCTGGCGGTGATGTACGGCATGATGCCGAGCGCGAAGATCGCGAGCTGCAGCAGCGCGCCGCCGGAGAACAGGTTGATCAAGTTGTACAGGTTGGCGTTCTGGCCGCCCTGCGAGATCTTGATACACGTGTGCAGCGACTGGACGTTCACACCGGGCGCCGGAACGACCGAGCCGATCCGGAAGATCACGACGATGAAGAGCACGAACAAGATCTTCCGGCGCAGGTCCGGAGTCTTGAACGCGTTGGCAAAGGCGCCTAACACCCTGTCCTCCCACAAGTTTCCCTGGCCGCGGGCACGGCAGGGGCCTAGCTAAGCCTCTGGGCAAGAGACGAACCAGGGCTCGTCCGACCGGCGCAGGATATCAAGCACCGATCGTTACGAGCCCTGGACCTCGTGTCACACCTCGGTCGTGGTTCCCCCGGCCGCCTGGATCTTGTCCGTGGCGGACTTGGAGAACTTGTGCGCCGAGACCTGCAGTGCCACGGTCAGTTCGCCGTCACCCAGCACCTTGACCGGCTGACCACGACGGACCGCGCCCTTGGCGACCAGGTCGGCCACGCCGACCTCGCCACCTTCGGGGAACAGTTGTCCGAGCTTGTCCAGGTTAACGACCTGGAACTCCACCCGGTTCCTGCTCTTGAAGCCCTTCAGCTTCGGAAGCCGCATGTGCAGCGGCATCTGGCCACCCTCGAAGTACTCGGGGATGTTGTTACGCGCCTTGCTGCCCTTGGTACCGCGGCCGGCGGTCTTGCCCTTGCTGCCCTCACCACGACCCACGCGGGTCTTGGCGGTCTTGGCGCCGGGCGCCGGGCGCAGGTGGTGAACCTTGAGCGCCATGTCAGTCGACCTCCTCGACGGTGATGAGGTGGCGAACCGTGCGGACCATGCCGCGAACCTCGGGGCGGTCCTCGTGGACGGCGGTGTCGCCGATCCGCTTGACGCCCAGGGTGCGCAGCGTGTCGCGCTGGTTCTGCTTACCACCGATGCCCGAACGGATCTGGGTCACCTTCAGGCGTGCCATCAGGAAGCCACCTCCGCCCGCGCCTTCAGCAGGGCCGCCGGGGCGACGTCCTCGACCGGCAGGCCACGGCGCGCGGCCACGGCCTCCGGGGTCTCCAGGCTCCGCAGCGCCTCGACCGTGGCGTGCACCACGTTGATCGAGTTCGAGGAACCCAGCGACTTGCTGAGGATGTCGTGGATCCCCGCGCACTCCAGGACGGCGCGCGCCGAGCCACCCGCGATCACACCGGTACCGGGCGCGGCCGGGCGCAGCAGCACCACGCCGGCAGCCTTCTCGCCCTGGACCGGGTGCGGGATGGTGCCCTGGATCCGCGGCACCTTGAAGAACGCCTTCTTGGCCTCCTCGACGCCCTTGGCGATCGCCGCGGGCACCTCCTTGGCCTTCCCGTAACCCACACCGACGGTGCCTTCACCGTCGCCGACGACCACGAGGGCGGTGAAGCTGAAGCGACGACCGCCCTTCACGACCTTGGCGACACGGTTGATGGCTACCACGCGCTCGATGTAGGCGGTCTTGTCCGCCTGCTGACCGCGACCACCGTCGCGGCCACGGCGCTCACCACCGGCGCCGCCTCCGCGACGCTGCTGGCCTCCGCTCATTTCGAACTACCTTCTTCCCTTGTCGCCATCAGAAGCCGAGCCCGCCCTCGCGGGCGGCGTCGGCCAGGGCCGCGATGCGGCCGTGGTACTTGTTCCCGGCCCGGTCGAAGACGACCGAGTCGATGCCGGCTGCCTTGGCCCGGTCGGCGATCAGGCCGCCGACGGTCTTGGCCTTGTCGGTCTTGTTCGCCTCGGCGCCCCGCAGGTCGGCCTCCATGGTGGAAGCCGAGACCAGCGTCTTGCCGGCGACGTCGTCGATGACCTGCGCGAACAGGTGCTTCGAGGACTTGGAGACCACCAGCCGCGGCCGCTCGGCCGTGCCGTTGATCTTCTTCCGGACCCGGATCTGCCGACGCAGCCGGGAAGACGTCTTCTTGGCGGAGTGCTTGTGCGGACGCAGTCCGATCGCCATGGTTACTTACCAGCCTTTCCGACCTTGCGGCGCACCTGCTCGCCCGCGTACCGCACACCCTTGCCCTTGTACGGCTCGGGCTTGCGCAGCTTGCGGATGTTGGCGGCGACCTCACCGACCGACTGCTTGTCGATGCCGATGACCGAGAACCGGGTCGGGGCCTCCACGTTGAAGGTGATGCCCTCGGGGGCGTCGACCGTGATCGTGTGGCTGTACCCGAGCGAGAACTCCAGCTGGGTCGGTCCCTTGGACAGGACGCGGTACCCGACGCCGACGATCTCGAGCTTCTTCTCGTAGCCGTCCGTCACGCCGGTCACCAGGTTGGCGATCAGGGTGCGGGAGAGGCCGTGCAGTTCCTTGCTCTTGCGCTGGTCGTCGGGGCGGGTCACGGCGATGGCGCCGTCCTCGTCCCGGTCGACCGCGATGGGCTCAGCGACGACGTGCGACAGCTGACCCTTCGGACCCTTCACAGTGACCGTCTGGCCGTCGATCGTGACGTCGACGCCGGACGGGACCGTGACCGGGAGCTTACCGATGCGAGACATTCAGTGGTCCTCCTTCCGGTTTCTTCGTCACCAGACGTAGGCGAGGACTTCCCCGCCAACGCCCTTGTTCTTGGCCTGACGGTCGGTCAGCAGACCCTGGGACGTCGAGATGATCGCGACGCCCAGGCCACCGAGGACCTTGGGCAGGCTGGTCGACTTCGCGTAGACCCGCAGGCCCGGCTTGCTGATCCGCCGAACACCCGCGATGGAGCGCTCCCGGCTCGGGCCGAACTTGAGGTCGACGATCAGGGTCTTGCCGACGGTGCCCTCCTTGGGCTCCTCCACCTTGTAGGAGGAGATGTAGCCCTCCTGCTGGAGGATGTCGGCGATGCCCTGCTTGATCTTGCTGTACGGCATCGAGGTCGACTCGTGGTACGCCTGGTTGGCGTTGCGCAGACGCGTCAGCATGTCTGCGATCGGGTCGGTCATCGTCATGGCCTGGGGCCTCTTTCCCGCCGTGGTTTCGCCGTTCGGCGACCTACGGTGACTAGATGGTGGTGAATGGGGAGAAGTTCTGGGGTGGAGACGGTCACCAGCTGGACTTGGTCACGCCGGGCAGCTCGCCCCGGTGCGCCATCTCCCGCAGGCAGATCCGGCACAGGCCGAACTTGCGGAAGACCGCCTTCGGCCGGCCGCAGCGCTGGCAGCGCGTGTAGCCACGCACCGCGAACTTCGGCTTCCGGGCCTGCTTGACCTTGAGTGCTGTCTTCGCCACGTCAGTTCTCCTTGAACGGGAAGCCGAGCGCCCGCAGCAGGGCCCGACCCTCGTCGTCGTTCTTCGCGGTGGTCACCACGGTGATGTCCATGCCCCGGACGCGGTCGATCCGGTCCTGGTTGATCTCGTGGAACATCACCTGCTCGGTCAGACCGAAGGTGTAGTTCCCGGTGCCGTCGAACTGCTTCGGGGACAGACCGCGGAAGTCGCGGATCCGGGGCAGCGCGAGCGCCAGCAGCCGGTCCAGGAACTCCCACATCCGGTCGCCGCGCAGCGTCACGTGCGCGCCGATCGGCATCCCCTCACGCAGCTTGAACTGCGCGATCGACTTGCGGGCCTTGGTGACCTGCGGCTTCTGGCCGGTGATCGCGGCCAGGTCCTTCACCGCGCCCTCGATCAGCTTCGAGTCGCGAGCCGCCTCGCCGACGCCCATGTTCACCACGATCTTGGTGAGCCCGGGCACCTGCATGACGTTCTCGAACTGGAACTGCTCGTGCAGCTTGCCGACGATCTCCTCGCGGTACTTCGTCTTCAGGCGCGGCTGGATCTTGTTCTCGGTTACTGCGGTGGTCATCAGATCTCCTCGCCGGTACGCCGGGCGATCCGAACGCTCCGGTAACCGGTGTACGTCGAACCGTCGGGACGGCGCTTCTGCACCTCGACGCGGTTGTAGCCGACGCGGGTGGTCACCTTCTGCTTCTTCCCGTCCTTCTCGACCTCGACCAGAAGGGCGACGTTCGAGACGTGGATCGGGGCTTCCTGGGTGACGATGCCACCGGTGGTGCCGCCGCGCTGGGCCTGCTGCACCTTGGTGTGCTTCTTCACCCGGTTGACGCCCTCGACGATGACCTTCTCGTCGTTCGGGAAGACCTGGATGATCTTGCCCTCGAGGCCCTTCGAGCGACCCGAGATCACACGGACCTGGTCACCCTTCTTCACGTGCAGCTTCTTCTGAGCCTTTTTTTCTTGGGCAGCCATCTCAGAGCACCTCCGGCGCGAGCGAGATGATCTTCATGAAGCGCTTCTCGCGCAGCTCCCGGCCGACCGGCCCGAAGATACGGGTGCCGCGCGGCTCGCCGTCGGCCTTCAGGATCACCGCGGCGTTCTCGTCGAAGCGGATGTAGGAGCCGTCCGGACGCCGGCGCTCCTTCACGGTCCGCACGACGACCGCCTTGACGACGTCACCCTTCTTCACACCACCGCCGGGGATCGCGTCCTTGACGGTGGCGACGATCGTGTCACCGACACCGGCGTAGCGCCGACCGGAGCCACCGAGAACGCGGATGCAAAGGATCTCCTTCGCGCCCGTGTTGTCGGCGACCTTCAGTCGCGACTCCTGCTGGATCATCTGTTGATCTCCTGGTTGTCTCGCTGGTTCTCAGCTGGGCCGAGCCTTGCGGAACGAATAATTTCGAATGGTTGCCGGCAGCAGCCGGGAACTACTTGGCCTTCTCGAGGATCTCGACGACGCGCCAGCGCTTGGTCGCCGACAGCGGCCGGGTCTCCATCAGGAGGACGCGGTCGCCGATCCCGGCGGCGTTCTGCTCGTCGTGCGCCTTGAGCTTGCTGGTGTGCCGGATGACCTTGCCGTACAGCTTGTGCTTCACCCGGTCCTCGACCTCGACCACGACGGTCTTGTCCATCTTGTCGCTCAGCACCAGGCCCTCACGGGTCTTCCGGCGGCCTCGCGCCTCGGTGGTCGTGCTCACGGTCTCGTCCTTCGCGTTCTCGGTCATGCGTTGGCCTTCTCACTGTCGTCCGCAGTCTCTTCGGCGGCAGCCTCGGCCTCGACCGGGGCGTCGACCTCCTCGGTGATGCCGAGCGCACGCTCGGACAGCACCGTGTAGATGCGGGCGATGTCCTTGCGGACGGCGCGCAGCCGGCCGTGGGACTCCAGCTGGCCCGTGGCAGCCTGGAACCGGAGGTTGAACAGCTCCTCCTTGGCTTCACCGAGCTTCGTCAGCAACTCGTCCCGGCCCAGGTTCCGCAGCTCGGCGGCGGTCAGGGTAGCCATCAGTTCTCACCTGCCTCTCGGGTGATGAAGCGGCACTTCATCGGCAACTTGTGGATCGCGCGGCGCATCGCCTCGCGAGCGATGTCCTCCGGAACACCGGAGAGCTCGAACAGCACCCGGCCGGCCTTCACGTTGGCGATCCACCACTCCGGCGAACCCTTACCGGAACCCATCCGGGTTTCGGCCGGCTTCTTGGTCAGCGGACGGTCCGGGTAGATGTTGATCCACACCTTGCCGCCACGCTTGATGTGCCGGGTCATCGCGATACGCGCGGCCTCGATCTGCCGGTTGGTGATGTAGTGGCTCTCCAGCGCCTGGATGCCGAAGTCACCGAAGGCCAGCGTCGTACCACCCTTGGCCGCGCCGGAGCGCTTCGGGTGGTGCTGCTTGCGGTGCTTGACCTTGCGGGGGATGAGCATCGGTCAGCTCTCCGTTCCGGTCGTCTCGGCGGGCTTGTCGGCCGCCGGCGCCTCCGCTGCCGGAGCAGCGGCGTTGTCGTTGCGGCGGTTGTCCCGGCGGTCGTCGCGACGGCCACCGCGGTCACCACGCTCGCCGCCACGGCCACCGCGGTCGTCCCGGCGAGCCGGCCGACGCTGCTGGGTGGCGGCCCGGGCCGCGGCCTGCGCCTCGCGCTCGGCGCGGGAGCCGGCGACGTCGCCCTTGTAGATCCAGACCTTCACGCCGATCCGGCCGAAGGTCGTCCGGGCCTCGTAGAAGCCGTAGTCGATGTCGGCCCGCAGCGTGTGCAGCGGGACGCGGCCCTCGCGGTAGAACTCCGACCGCGACATCTCCGCGCCACCGAGCCGGCCGGAGCACTGGATCCGGATGCCCAGGGCGCCGCCACGCATGGTGGTCTGCATCGCCTTGCGCATCGCGCGGCGGAACGCCACGCGGCCGGACAGCTGCTCGGCCACGCCCTGCGCGACCAGCTGGGCGTCGACCTCGGAGTTCTTCACCTCGAGGATGTTCAGCTGCACCTGCTTGCCGGTGAGCTCCTCCAGGCCGCCCCGGATCCGGTCCGCCTCGGCGCCGCGGCGACCGATGACGATGCCCGGACGAGCGGTGTGGATGTCGACCCGGACCCGGTCACGGGTGCGCTCGATCTCCACGCGGGAGATGCCGGCGCGCTCCATGCCCTTGCTCAGCAGACGACGGATCTTGACGTCCTCGCCCACGTAGTCCTTGTACAGCTTGTCGGCGTACCAACGGCTCTTGTGGTCGGTGCTGATGCCGAGACGGAACCCGTGCGGGTTTACCTTCTGTCCCACGTCAGGACTCCTTCTTCTCAGCGGTGGCCTTCTTGGCGGCCGTCTTCTTCGCGGTCGCCTTCTTGGCCGGCTTGTCGGCGGCGGCCTCGGCCGGCTTGTCGGCGGCCTTCTTGGCCGCCCTCTTCGCCGGGGCCTTCTTGGCCGTGTCCGCCGTGTCAGCGGTCTTCTTGGCAGCGGCCTTCTTGGCCGGCGCCTTCGGAGCCGCCTCCTCGGTGACCCGCGGCTCGACCACGACGGTGATGTGGCTGGTCCGCTTGTCGATCCGGGTGGCCCGGCCCTGGGCGCGCGGGCGGTGACGCTTCAGCGTCGGTCCCTCGTCGACCAGGATCTTGGACACGATCAGATCGGCCCGGCTCAGGTGCTCGGTGCCCTCGGCGTTCGCCGCGGCGCTGTCGACGACCTTGTACACGGTCGCGGCAGCGGCCTGCGGGGCGAACTTCAGAGTGGCGAGTGCGTCGTCGACGCCGGCACCGCGCACCAGATCGGCCACGCGGCGCGCCTTCATCGGCGTCACGCGGACGAAGCGCGCGACCGCGAAGGCCCCGGGCTGCTCGCCCAGCAGGCTCTCGCGACGGGCGCTGATCGCCCTACGCTCTTGAACGCTCATGATGTTCGAATCTCTCCGTAGGTTGCTTTCGCTTCGTCACTGATCCCCAGGGGGTCAGCGACGCCGTGACTTCCGGTCGTCCTTCTCGTGACCCTTGAACGTCCGGGTCGGGGCGAACTCGCCGAGCTTGTGCCCGACCATCGAGTCCGTCACGAACACCGGCACGTGCTTGCGGCCGTCGTGCACCGCAATCGTGTGGCCGATCATGTCCGGCACGATCATCGATCGGCGGGACCAGGTCTTGATGACGTTCTTGGTGCCCTTCTCGTTCTGCACCTCCACCTTCTTGGCCAGGTGGTGGTCGACGAACGGGCCCTTCTTCAGGCTGCGTGGCATTTTGGCCGGCTCCCTATCAGCGCTTCTTGCCGGCCTTGCGGCGCCGGACGATCATGCGGTCGCTTTCCTTGCGGGTGCGGGTCCGGCCTTCCGGCTGGCCCCACGGGGACACCGGGTGGCGACCACCCGAGGTCTTACCCTCACCACCACCGTGCGGGTGGTCGACCGGGTTCATCGCGACACCGCGGACGGTCGGGCGCTTGCCCTTCCAGCGCATCCGGCCCGCCTTGCCCCAGTTGATGTTCGACTGCTCGCCGTTGCCGACCTCACCGAGGGTGGCGCGGCAGCGCACGTCGACCATCCGAACCTCGCCGGACGGCATCCGCAGGGTGGCCATCCGGCCTTCCTTCGCGACCAGCTGAATGCTGGCGCCGGCCGAGCGGCCCATCTTCGCGCCACCGCCGGGACGCAGCTCGACGGCGTGCACCGTGGAGCCGACCGGGATGTTGCGCAGCGGCAGGTTGTTGCCGATCTTGATGTCCGCGGCCGGGCCGTTCTCGACGATCGTGCCCTGACGCAAGTTGGACGGGGCGAGGATGTAGCGCTTCTCGCCGTCCACGTAGTGCAGCAGCGCGATCCGGGCGGTCCGGTTCGGGTCGTACTCGATGTGCGCGACCTTGGCCGGCACGCCGTCCTTGTCGTACCGCTTGAAGTCGATCAGCCGGTACGCCCGCTTGTGGCCGCCACCGTGGTGCCGGGTGGTGATCTTGCCGGAGTTGTTCCGGCCGCCCTTCTTCGGCAGCGGACGCAGCAGCGACTTCTCGGGGGTCGAACGGGTGAGCTCGACGAAGTCGGCCACGCTCGAGCCACGGCGGCCCGGCGTCGTCGGCTTGTACTTGCGGATTCCCATTACGACTGGCCTCCGAAGATATCGATGCGGTCGTCACCCTTGAGGGTCACGATCGCCCGCTTGGTGTCGGGGCGCTTACCGAAACCGGACCGGGTCCGGCGGCGCTTGCCCTTGCGGTTCAGGGTGTTGACGTCGCTGACCTTGACCTTGAACACCTTCTCGACCGCGAGCTTGATCTCGGTCTTGTTGGCGTCCGGGGCGACCTCGAACGTGTACTTCTGCTCGTCCAGCAGGCCGTAGCTCTTCTCGCTCACGACCGGCCGGAGCAGCACGTCGCGGGGGTCCTTGTTGACTCCGTGGCTCATGCTTCTACCTCCTCGGCCTCAGTCGACGTGGCGACGGCCTTGACGGACTTGCCCTTGGGCGCGCCGGCGACGAACGAGTCGAGGGCGCTCTTGGTGAACACCACCGCGTCGCTGCACAGCACGTCGTACGCGTTCAGCTGGTCGGCCGCGATCAGGTGCACGTGCTGCACGTTGCGCAGGCTCAGCCAGGTGAGCTCGTCGGCGCGGTCGACGACGACCAGCGCCTTGCCCGGCTCGGTCACCTCGCCGAGCACCTTCAGCGCCGACTTGGTGGAGGGCTTGTCGCCGTCCACGAAGCTCTCGACGACGAACACGCGGCCGTCGCGGGCCCGGTCCGACAGCGAGCCGCGGAGCGCGGCGGCGATCATCTTCTTCGGGGTCCGCTGGCTGTAGTCACGCGGCACCGGGCCGTGGACGACGCCACCGCCGGTGAACTGCGGCGCGCGGGTCGAACCCTGGCGGGCGCGGCCGGTGCCCTTCTGGCGGTACGGCTTGGCGCCACCGCCGGACACCTCGCCCCGGGTCTTCGCCTTGTGCGTACCCTGGCGGGCCGCGGCCAGCTGGGCCACCACGACCTGGTGGATCAGCGGCACGTTGACCTGGACGTCGAACAGCTCGGCCGGAAGCTCGGCGGAGCCGTTCTTGCTGACCTTGTCGCCCTTCACGACGACGACGTCGACGGTGCTCACTTCGCAGCTCCCTTCGCGGCGTTGCGGATCAGCACGAGGCCGCCCTTGGGGCCGGGAACGGCACCCTTGAGCAGGATCAGGCCGCGCTCGACGTCGATCGCGTGGACCGACACGTTCTGCGTGGTGACCTGCTCGGCGCCCATCCGGCCCGCCATCCGCAGGCCCTTGAAGACCCGGCCCGGGGTGGCGCAGCCGCCGATGGAACCCGGCGAGCGGTGCTTCTTGTGCACACCGTGGGTGGCGCGCAGACCGTGGAAGCCGTGCCGCTTCATCACACCGGCGAAGCCCTTGCCCTTGCTGGTCGCGGAAACGTCGACGCGCTCGCCGGCCTCGAAGGCCTCAGCCTTGATCTCCTGGCCCAGCGTGTACTCGCTGGCGTCGGCGGTGCGCAGCTCCAGCAGGTGGCGCCGCGGCGTCACGCCGGCCTTGTCGAAGTGACCGCGCATCGGCTTGGTGACCTTGCGCGGGTCGATGTCGCCGAAGGCGATCTGGACGCCGTCGTACCCGTGGCTGGCCGAGGTACGCACCTCGGTCACGACGCAGGGGCCGGCCTGGACCACGGTGACGGGGACGACGCGGTTGTTCTCGTCCCAGGTCTGGGTCATGCCGAGCTTGGTGCCCAGCAGACCGCGCGTGTTCTTTAGCTTGCTCATTGGTTGTTCGTGTCCCTCAGAGCTTGATCTCGATGTCGACACCGGCCGGCAGGTCGAGACGCATCAGCGAGTCGACGGTCTTCGGCGTGGGGTCGATGATGTCGATGAGCCGCTTGTGGGTGCGCATCTCGAAGTGCTCGCGGCTGTCCTTGTACTTGTGCGGCGAGCGGATGACGCAGAACACGTTCTTTTCCGTCGGCAACGGCACCGGGCCAGCAACCTTCGCACCAGTACGCGTCACCGTGTCGACAATCTTGCGTGCCGAGCTGTCGATGACCTCGTGGTCGTAGGCCTTCAGCCGGATGCGGATCTTCTGTCCCGCCATCGCTTCGCTTCGTCCTTCTCTATCGTCTTCGCCTTCGTCGCTCCGACCCCCGCGGTCGGGTGTGTCGCGCTCGCAGCACGCGCGTGACTCACCGCTTCTTCGACCCTGGGAGGAGATCGGGGCCCGGTCTCGGACCGGAACCTCGGCATGGTCTCCGGTCCGGCGCACCAGCCCGATCAAGAAGATCTGGGGCGCGCCCCGGCGGCCTCGCCTGAGCAACCTGAATATTGTGCCAGAGATCGGCGCCGGAACGCCAATCGGGTGGCTTCACGCCTGATCCGGTACCACCTGAGCGCCGGATCAGGCACAAAGCAGAGGTCCGCGCGGGCTCAGGTTCGAGCCCTCGCGGACCTCATGAGATCACTTGACGATCTTGGTGACCCGGCCGGCGCCGACGGTGCGGCCACCTTCACGGATCGCGAACTTCAGACCGTCCTCCATGGCGATCGGCTGGATCAGCTCGACCGTCATGTCGGTGTTGTCGCCCGGCATGACCATCTCGGTGCCCTCGGGCAGCGTGACGACACCGGTGACGTCGGTGGTACGGAAGTAGAACTGCGGGCGGTAGTTCTGGAAGAACGGCGTGTGACGGCCGCCCTCCTCCTTCGACAGGATGTAGACCGACGCCTCGAAGTTCGTGTGCGGGGTCGTGGTGCCCGGCTTGATGACGACCATGCCGCGCTCGACGTCCTCGCGCTTGGTGCCACGAAGCAGCAGACCGACGTTCTCACCGGCCTGGCCCTCGTCGAGCAGCTTGCGGAACATCTCGATACCGGTGACCGTGGTGGTCTGCTTCTCCGGACGGATGCCGACGATGTCGACGGTCTCGTTGACCTTGATGACACCGCGCTCGATCCGGCCGGTGATGACCGTACCGCGACCCGTGATGGTGAAGACGTCCTCCACCGGCATCAGGAACGGCTTGTCGATCTCGCGCTCCGGCTGCGGGATGTACTCGTCGACGGCGTTCATCAGCTCGATGATCGACTCGCCCCACTTGGCGTCGCCCTGCAGCGCCGGGTGCGCGGCAACCCGCACGATCGGCGCGTTGTCGCCGTCGAACTCCTGCTCCGAGAGCAGCTCGCGGACCTCGAGCTCGACGAGCTCCAGGATCTCCTCGTCGTCGACCATGTCGCACTTGTTCAGGGCGACGACCATCGCCGGCACGCCGACCTGACGGGCGAGCAGCACGTGCTCACGCGTCTGCGGCATCGGGCCGTCGGTGGCGGCGACGACCAGGATCGCGCCGTCCATCTGAGCCGCACCGGTGATCATGTTCTTGATGTAGTCCGCGTGCCCCGGGCAGTCGACGTGGGCGTAGTGCCGGGCCTCGGTCTGGTACTCGACGTGCGCGATCGAGATGGTGATACCGCGCTGGCGCTCTTCCGGCGCCTTGTCGATCTGATCGAACGCCGACGCCTCGTTCAGGTCCGGGTACTTGTCGTGCAGCACCTTGGTGATCGCCGCGGTAAGAGTGGTCTTACCGTGGTCGATGTGACCGATGGTGCCGATGTTGACGTGCGGCTTAGTCCGCTCGAACTTCGCCTTCGCCACTGGGGCCCTCCTAGATAAATTGACTACGCCGTACGCCGACGCGCTTGGGGTGTGGTGGTCAGGAGCGAGAGACTACTCGCCCCGGGCCTTCTTGATGATCTCTTCCGCCACGTTCTTCGGAACCTCGGCGTAGGAATCGAACTGCATCGAGTAGGACGCGCGGCCCTGGGTCTTCGACCGCAGGTCACCGACATACCCGAACATCTCCGACAGCGGCACCAGGGCCTTCACGACCCGGCTGCCACCGGGGCCCTCGTCCATCGACTGGATCTGGCCACGGCGGGAGTTGAGGTCGCCGATCACTTCGCCCATGTAGTCCTCGGGCGTGGTGACCTCGACCGCGAACATCGGCTCCAGGATGACCGGATTCGCCCGGCGGGCGGCATCCTTGAAGGCCATCGAACCAGCGATCTTGAACGCGAGCTCGGAGGAGTCGACGTCGTGGTACGCGCCGTCCTGCAGCGTCACCTTGACGTCCACCATCGGGTAGCCGGCCAGTACGCCGAACTCCATCGCCTCCTGGGCGCCCTCGTCCACCGACGGGATGTACTCCCGGGGGATGCGGCCACCGGTGACGGCGTTGACGAACTCGTAGCCACCCTCGCCGCCGGCCTCGACCGACGTCGGCTCGATGTCGATGATCACGCGCGCGAACTGACCCGAACCACCGGTCTGCTTCTTGTGCGTGTAGTCGACCTTCTCGACCTTCTTCTTGATGGTCTCGCGGTAGGCGACCTGCGGCTTGCCGACGTTGGCCTCGACGCGGAACTCGCGCTTCATCCGGTCGACCAGCACCTCGAGGTGCAGCTCGCCCATACCGGCGATGATCGTCTGGCCGGTGTCCTCGTCGGTCCGGACCTGGAAGGTCGGGTCCTCCTCGGCGAGCCGCTGGATCGCGACGCCCAGCTTCTCCTGGTCGGCCTTCGACTTCGGCTCGATGGCGACCGAGATGACCGGGGCCGGGAACTGCATCGACTCCAGCACGACCGGGTTCGACGGGTCGGCCAGCGTCTCACCGGTGGTGGTGTCCTTCAGACCCATCACGGCGACGATGTGGCCGGCGCCGATCGACGCGATCTCCTCACGCTTGTTCGCGTGCATCCGGTAGATCTTGCCGATCCGCTCCTTGCGGCCCTTGGTCGGGTTCAGCACCTGGGTGCCGGTCTCGAGCTTGCCCGAGTACACCCGGATGAAGGTCAGCTTGCCCAGGTGCGGGTCCGCGGCGATCTTGAACGCCAGCGCCGAGAACGGCTCGCTGTCGTCCGGCTTGCGCAGCACGACCTGGTCGGAGTCCTTGACGTCGTGGCCCTCGATGGCCGGGACGTCGATCGGGCTCGGCAGGTAGGCGTTGACCGCGTCGAGCAGCGGCTGGACGCCCTTGTTCTTGAACGCGGTACCGGTCAGCACCGGGGTGAGCTTGCTCGCCAGGGTCGCGCGACGGATGGCCGCCACGAGCTGCTCCTGGGTCGGCTCCTCGCCCTCGAGGTACTGCTCCATGACCTCGTCGTCGGCCTCGGCCAGCGTCTCGATCAGCTTGTCGCGCCACTCGGCGGCCAGCTCGGTGTGGCTGGCCGGGATCTCCTCGACCGTGTAGTCCTCACCGATCTTGGTCTCGCCACGCCAGGTCAGCGCGCGCATACCCACCAGGTCGACGACGCCGATGAAGTCGGCCTCGGCCCCGATCGGCAGCTGCATGACCAGCGGCACCGCGGCCAGGCGGTCCTTGATCATGTCGACGCAGCGCATGAACTCGGCGCCGGTGCGGTCCAGCTTGTTCACGAAGCAGATGCGGGGTACGCCGTACCGGTCCGCCTGACGCCAGACGGTCTCGGACTGCGGCTCCACACCGGCCACACCGTCGAACACCGCGACCGCGCCGTCGAGCACGCGCAGCGAACGCTCCACCTCGACGGTGAAGTCGACGTGGCCCGGGGTGTCGATGATGTTGATGGTGTGGTCTTTCCAGGTGCAGGTCGTCGCGGCGGACGTGATCGTGATGCCGCGCTCCTGCTCCTGCTCCATCCAGTCCATCGTGGCGGCGCCCTCGTGGACCTCACCGATCTTGTAGGTGATACCGGTGTAGAAGAGGATCCGCTCGGTCGTCGTCGTCTTGCCGGCGTCGATGTGGGCCATGATCCCGATGTTGCGGACCTTGGCCAGGTCGGTGGTGATTTGTACGGCCACCTCGGTGGTCTACCTCTCGATTCTGTACTGCGCCAAAGGGGTGAACGCTGGGGTCCGGATCGGACCCCGGATCACCAGCGGTAGTGGGCGAAAGCCTTGTTGGCTTCGGCCATCTTGTGCGTGTCCTCGCGGCGCTTCACCGACGCGCCGAGACCGTTGGAGGCGTCCAGGATCTCGTTCATCAGCCGCTCGGACATGGTCTTCTCGCGACGGGCGCGGGAGTACGTCGTCAGCCAGCGCAGCGCCAGCGTGGTGGACCGACCGGGCTTGACCTCGATCGGCACCTGGTAGGTGGCACCACCGACGCGGCGGCTCTTCACCTCGATGCTCGGCTTCACGTTGTCCAGCGCACGCTTCAGCGTGATCACCGGGTCGGTGCCGGTCTTGGTGCGAGTGCCCTCGAGCGCGCTGTACACGATGCTCTGCGCGATCTGCTTCTTGCCGTCGACCAGGATCTTGGAGATCAACTGGGTGACGAGCGGCGAACTGTAGACCGGGTCGATGATGACCGGGCGCTTCGGGGCGGGGCCCTTGCGCGGCATTAGCTCTTCTCCTTCTTCGCGCCGTACAGGCTGCGAGCCTGCTTCCGGTTCTTCACACCCTGGGTGTCGAGCGAACCGCGGATGATCTTGTACCGGACACCCGGGAGGTCCTTCACACGACCGCCACGGACGAGCACGATCGAGTGCTCCTGCAGGTTGTGGCCGACGCCGGGGATGTAGGCGGTGACCTCGATGCCGCTGGTCAGGCGGACACGCGCAACCTTGCGAAGCGCCGAGTTCGGCTTCTTCGGCGTGGTCGTGTAGACGCGCGTGCACACACCACGACGCTGAGGGGAACCCTTCAGGGCCGGCGTCTTGTTCTTGGACACCTTGTCCTGGCGGCCCTTGCGGACCAGCTGCTGAATGGTGGGCACCGCGTAGCTCTTTCTGTCGTCCGGCTGGGTTTGTTGCTTTTACCTGACCCCCGCGGTCGGGTGTGTCGCGTGCGCACGAGCAGACCGAAGCCGTAATCTTCCAGACTGTCGGCAGGAGTCCCGTGCCACGCGGCCCGACCCGTTGGACGAGGGGCACGCATGACGGCCCAGGAAAGACCCCGGGCACGATCGTTAAGACTAGCGGGTGCCCCTAGCACGGTCAAAATGAGTAATCGACCACGGTAGCGAGCCTTCCGCCCTTCCAGTGTACAAGGCTTACGGAGTGGCTCTCCCGGCCAGGAAATCAGTGGCCGCCACCGGGTCTCCGGTGACCGTCAGGACGGTCGGCGGCAAGCGCTTCCACAGGCATAGTCCGAGGTCGGCGGCGGTGCCCGAGAGGACCGCTTCGCCGACCGCCTTCGCATGCTCCACCCGCGGCGCAATCCCTTGTGACACAGGCGTCAGCGTCCATTCGTCACCCGTGTCGACGGCCCGGACACCGATCTGCCGGGTCACCGCCGGCGCGAATCCGCGGGCCAGCATCCGGGGCAGGAACACCTCGAACACCTCGTCCACTACGTCGGCCGCGATGGCCGGCCGGACGACGTCCGGCCGCGGCCCGGGCTGCTCGCCCGTCGCCGCCTCGGCCTGGAGCAGGTCCACGAGGTGGACGGCCGTCTCATGCAGGCGCCGGCGGGCCCAGAAGCCGGCCCGCTGGTCGACCGGGGCGAAATTCCAGCAGGGCTCGTCCGGATCGACCGCCCGGAGCGCTGCCGCCAGAGCCGCGCTCGTCCCGGCGTACCAGTCCGCCCAGGAGATCGTCGTACGGAGCACCTCCGGCACCTTCTGGGCCGTGCCGGACAGCAGGATCGACGCGGCCCAGCGCTGTCCCGACCCCAGATGCAGGGCCAGGTCGGCGACCGTCCAGCCGGGGCAGGCCGGGACCGTCGCCTCCGGGTCGACCCGTTCGAGGGCGGCCGCGAACTCCGCGGCCACCCGCTCGAACTCGGTCAGATGGTCGATCGGTTGGTCAGACACGGAACTCGACGTCGGTGATCAACCCGTCGACGACCCTGTACAGGGCCAACTGCGGGGCGGATCCGCCGTCCTCGTAGCTGACGACGTGCTCCACCACCCACTCCCCCAGCGACAGCCGCTGGACGACCTCGGTCTTGCACTCGCCGGCGTCGAAGCGCGGCCGGTAGAACTCGCGCAGGAACCGGCGGCCCTTCAGTTCGGAGCCGTCCGCGCGCAGGATCCGGGCGGTCGGCGAGTACATGGCCAGGAAGGCCTCGAGATCGTGGGCGGCGTACGCGGCGTGCTCACGGGCGATCACCCGCGCGGCCGGGGTGTCCGCGGTGACGGCCGCGACCGTCGCGAAGCCCAGATCGGCCAACGGGGCCTGGGCGGCCACCGGCACGGGCGTGACAGGTGCAGGTGTGACAGGGGCAGACGGGACAGGCGTGGTGACGACGGGGGCCGGCTGAGTAGCGGGTTCAGCCGGGGCCGGCGGCGTCTTCACCGCGACGGCTGCCTTGGCGGCGGACGTCGTACGGCGGGTGGAGGTGGTCTTCTTCTTGGTCGGAGGCGGGACGAGGAGCTTGGTGTCGTCGCCGGGTTCCTCGCCGAGGTGGGCGATCGCCCAGTCCAGGGCCTTGGTGACGGCGGCGCGTGATTCTTCGGTGTGGTCGAGCATGTCGAACCCGTGGTGCCCTTTCGGTACGTCGATGATGTCCAGCGCGGCGCCGCCCGCGGAGACGAACTCCGCAACCGGACCGGCGAGCTCCTCACGCTCGAGTCCGACTCGTGTCAGCAGCACCGGCAGGTCCTTGTGTTTTCCGATCACTTCAGCGGCGGTTACCAGGTCGTCGACACCGGGCGGGGTGGCGAGCAGGGGGTACGTCAGGGCGACGAAACGCAGCCAGTCGGGGCGGCTGTCCAGCCATTCCCCGGCGAGCAGGCCGGCGCCCGAGAAGAACCACAGGCCGACCCGATCGGGATCGACGCGTGGATCGGAACGCAGTACGCCGACCGCAGCCTCCACCTCGTCCGCGGCCGTGACCAGTCGGTCCAGGCCGTGAATCAGGCTGTGGTCGACCACCGCCGACACCAGGCCACGCCTGGCGGCAGCGGTTGCATAACCCTTGTAGACCGGCCAGTCCCGAGGCATCACCTCGAGGTTCGCCGGTCCGGGTCCCCCGTGCACGAAGAGAATTGCGCCGCCTCGGGCGGTACCGGGCGGGCGGTACAGGTCGATCTCCCCGAGGCGATCGACACGTACGTCAGAACCTTCCAGAACCCCCAAGACGAAAGGCCGCAGGTAGGCCGGCAGATCCGTCATGGACCAATCTTGGCGCATCCCGCCCACACTTTCAGCCGCCACCCCGAGTGTCTTTCCCACCCCGCCCTGTACCGGCCCCGTACTGGCCCCGTACTAGCCCTGTCCTGGCCCGTAAACGCCGCGAGGGCGGCACCTCCCGGCAGGGGAAGTGCCGCCCTCGGCGGTGTGACTGCGCTCAGTTCTGGTAGGAACCGAGGTCGAAGTCGTCGAGCGGGACCGACTGCCCGCTGGAC
Source organism: Kribbella sp. NPDC004138 (assembly GCF_053603655.1). Lineage (NCBI taxonomy): Bacteria > Bacillati > Actinomycetota > Actinomycetes > Propionibacteriales > Kribbellaceae > Kribbella > Kribbella sp. NPDC004138. The sequence continues at coordinate 226,465 of NZ_JBSGFZ010000006.1, read as the reverse complement.
GGGCCGAAGTCGTAGTCGTACGACTCGTAGCCGACCATCGAGTACATCGCGGCCTTCGCCTCCTCGGTGGGCTCCACCCGGATGTTGCGGTAACGGTCCATGCCGGTACCCGCCGGGATCAGCTTTCCGATGATGACGTTCTCCTTCAGACCGACCAGCGAGTCGGACTTGCCGTGGATCGCGGCCTCGGTGAGGACGCGGGTCGTCTCCTGGAAGGAGGCGGCCGACAGCCACGACTCGGTCGCCAGCGAGGCCTTGGTGATACCCATCAGCACCGGACGGCCCGAGGCCGGCGTACCGCCCTCGGCCACCACGCGGCGGTTCTCCGCCTCGAAGGTGACGCGGTCCGCGAGCTCGCCCGGCAGCAGCTGGGCGTCGCCCGACTCGATCACCGTGACCCGGCGCAGCATCTGCCGGACGATGATCTCGATGTGCTTGTCGTGGATGGCCACACCCTGCGACCGGTACACCTCCTGGACCTCGTCCACCAGGTGCTCCTGCGCCTTGCGGACACCCAGGATCCGCAGAACCTCCTGCGGGTCCGGCGTACCCTGCGTCAGCTGCTGGCCGACCTCGACGTGCTGGCCCTCCTCGATCAGCAGGCGACCGCGCTTGGAGACCGGGTAGGCGACCTCCTCGGACCCGTCGTCCGGCGTCAGCACCAGCTTCCGGGTCTTGTCGGTGTCCTCGATCGAGATCCGGCCCGCGGCCTCCGAGATCGGCGCCTTGCCCTTGGGCTGACGCGCCTCGAACAGCTCGACGACACGCGGCAGACCGTGGGTGATGTCATCACCCGCGACACCGCCGGTGTGGAAGGTCCGCATCGTCAGCTGCGTACCCGGCTCACCGATGGACTGGGCCGCGATGATGCCGACCGCCTCGCCGATGTCGACCGGCTTGCCGGTCGCCAGCGAACGGCCGTAGCACTTCGCGCAGGTACCGGTCTTGGCGTCACAGGTGAGCACCGACCGGACCTTGACCTCTTCGAGGCCGGCCGCGACCAGCTTCGCGATCGACACGTCGCCCAGGTCGGCGCCGCCGGCGAGCACGACGTTGCCGTCGGCGTCCAGGGCGTCGGTGGCCAGGGTCCGCGCGTACGCGCTGGTCTCCACGTTCTCGGCGTGCACGACCTTGCCGTCCGGGCCCTTCTCGCCGATCTGCTTCGGCAGGCCCCGCTCGGTCCCGCAGTCCTCCTCGCGGATGATGACGTCCTGCGACACGTCCACCAGACGCCGGGTCAGGTACCCCGAGTCGGCGGTCCGCAGCGCGGTGTCGGCCAGACCCTTCCGGGCACCGTGGGTGGCGATGAAGTACTCGACCACCGACAGGCCCTCACGGAAGTTGGACTTGATCGGCCGGGCGATGATCTCGCCCTTCGGGTTGGCCACCAGACCACGCATACCGGAGATCTGCCGGATCTGCATCATGTTGCCTCGGGCACCGGAGTGCACCATCATCCAGATCGGGTTGTCCTTGGCGAAGTTCTCCTCCATCGCCTTGCCGACCTCGGCGTTGGCGCCGGTCCAGATCTCGATCAGCTCCTGACGCCGCTCGGACGAGGTGATCAGACCCCGCTCGAACTGCTTCTGGACCTTCTCGGCCTGGGACTCGTACCGGGCCATGATCTCGGGCTTCGACGGCGGCGTGCTGAAGTCGTCGATCGACACCGTGACACCCGAACGGGTGGACCAGTAGTAACCGAGGTCCTTCAGCGCGTCCAGCGCGTGCGCCACCTCGACCTTGGTGTACCGCTCGGCCAGGTCGTTGACGATCCCGCCGAGCTGCTTCTTGCCCACCTCGGTGTCGACGAACGGGTAGTCCGCCGGCAGCGCCTCGTTGAACAGCGCCCGGCCCAGCGTGGTCTCCAGCGAGAACCCGCCGCCCGGCAGCGCGGTCGCGCCGGCCGGAGCGGCCGACCCGTCCAGCCGGATGGTGATCTTGGCCTGCAGCGACAGCTCGTTGCGGTCGAAGGCCATCAGCGCCTCGGCCACCGAGCTGAACGCCCGGCCCTCGCCCTTGGCGCCTTCCTTCAGCATGGTCAGGAAGTAGATGCCGATGACCATGTCCTGGGTCGGCATCGTGACCGGACGGCCGTCGGCCGGCTTCAGGATGTTGTTCGTCGACAGCATCAGGATCCGGGCCTCGGCCTGCGCCTCGGCCGACAGCGGCAGGTGCACCGCCATCTGGTCACCGTCGAAGTCCGCGTTGAACGCGGAGCAGACGAGCGGGTGGATCTGGATCGCCTTGCCCTCGATCAGCTGCGGCTCGAACGCCTGGATGCCGAGCCGGTGCAGCGTAGGCGCACGGTTCAGCAGCACCGGGTGCTCGGTGATGACCTCTTCCAGCACGTCCCAGACCTGGGCGCGCTGACGCTCGACCATCCGCTTGGCGGACTTGATGTTCTGCGCGTGGTTGAGGTCGACCAGCCGCTTCATCACGAACGGCTTGAACAGCTCCAGCGCCATCGCCTTCGGCAGACCGCACTGGTGCAGCTTCAGCTGCGGGCCGACGACGATCACCGAACGACCGGAGTAGTCGACGCGCTTACCGAGCAGGTTCTGCCGGAAGCGGCCCTGCTTGCCCTTGAGCATGTCGGACAGCGACTTCAGCGGCCGGTTGCCCGGGCCGGTGACCGGACGGCCGCGGCGGCCGTTGTCGAACAGCGCGTCGACGGCCTCCTGCAGCATCCGCTTCTCGTTGTTGACGATGATCTCCGGCGCGCCCAGGTCGAGCAGTCGCTTGAGCCGGTTGTTCCGGTTGATCACCCGGCGGTACAGGTCGTTCAGGTCCGAGGTCGCGAACCGGCCACCGTCGAGCTGCACCATCGGGCGCAGGTCCGGCGGGATCACCGGGACGCAGTCCAGCACCATGCCCATCGGGCTGTTGTTGGTCGCCAGGAACGCGGTGACGACCTTCAGCCGCTTCAGGGCGCGGGTCTTGCGCTGCCCCTTACCGGTCTTGATCGTCTCGCGCAGGTTGTCCGCCTCGGCCTTCAGGTCGAAGGTCTCCAGCCGGCGCTGGATCGCGGCGGCGCCCATGGCGCCCTCGAAGTACTTGCCGAACCGCTCCTTCATGGCGCGGTAGAGGATCTCGTCGCCCTCGAGGTCCTGGACCTTCAGGTTCTTGAACCGGGTCCAGACCTCGTCGAGGCGGTCGATCTCACGCTGCGAGCGGTCGCGCAGCTGCTTGACCTCACGCTCGGCGCCTTCCTTGACCTTGCGGCGGACGTCGGCCTTGGCGCCCTCGGCCTCGAGCTGCGCCAGGTCCTCCTCGAGCTTCTTCATCCGCTGCTCGATGTCGTTGTCACGACGGTTCTCGAGCTGCTTGCGCTCCACGTCCACCCGGCCCTCGAGCGAGGACAGGTCGCGGTGCCGGGCCTCGTCGTCGACGTCGGTGATCATGTACGCCGCGAAGTAGATGACCTTCTCCAGGTCCTTCGGGGCGAGGTCGAGCAGGTAGCCGAGCCGCGACGGGACACCCTTGAAGTACCAGATGTGGGTGACCGGCGCGGCCAGCTCGATGTGGCCCATCCGCTCGCGGCGCACCTTGGAGCGGGTGACCTCGACGCCACACCGCTCGCAGATGATGCCCTTGAAGCGAACGCGCTTGTACTTGCCGCAGTAGCACTCCCAGTCCCGGGTGGGACCGAAGATCTTCTCGCAGAACAGACCGTCACGCTCGGGCTTGAGGGTCCGGTAGTTGATCGTCTCCGGCTTCTTGACCTCGCCGTGCGACCACTGGCGGATCTCATCCGCGGTCGCCAGGCCGATCCGAAGCTCGTCGAAGAAGTTCACGTCGAGCACGATGTGTTATCTCCCGTTGCTAAAAGTGGTCTGAGTGAGTTGGTTGTTGATGTCAAGCGGCAACCCGCTCAGACCTCCTCGACGCTGTTCGGCTCGCGCCGGGACAGGTCGATTCCCAGTTCCTCCGCCGCCCGGAAGACGTCCTCCTCGCTGTCGCGCATCTCGACCCGGCTTCCGTCGGACGAGAGCACCTCGACATTGAGGCAGAGGGACTGCATTTCCTTGACCAGAACCTTGAACGACTCCGGGATACCCGGCTCCGGGATGTTCTCGCCCTTGACGATCGCCTCGTACACCTTGACCCGGCCGACGACGTCGTCGGACTTGATGGTCAGCAGCTCCTGCAGCGCGAAGGCGGCACCGTAAGCCTCCAGGGCCCACACCTCCATCTCGCCGAACCGCTGGCCACCGAACTGGGCCTTACCGCCCAGCGGCTGCTGGGTGATCATCGAGTACGGACCGGTCGAGCGCGCGTGGATCTTGTCGTCGACCAGGTGGTGCAGCTTCAGGATGTACATGTAGCCGACACCGATCGGGTCCGGGAACGGCTCACCCGAACGGCCGTCGAACAGCTTCGCCTTGCCCTGCCCGTTGACCATCCGGACGCCGTCCCGGTTCGGCAGCGTGGAGCTCAGCAGGCCGGTGACCTCGTCCTCCGTAGCGCCGTCGAACACCGGAGTGGCGACGTTCGTCATCGGCTCGGCCGCACCGGCGCCGATCTTGATCAGCCGCTGCGCCCACTCCTCCTCGTTCTCCGGGTCGACCTCCCAGCCGCGGGAGGCGATCCAGCCGAGGTGGGTCTCCAGCACCTGGCCGACGTTCATCCGGCCGGGCACGCCCAGCGGGTTCAGGATCACGTCGACGTGGGTGCCGTCCTCGAGGAACGGCATGTCCTCGACCGGCAGGATCTTCGAGATGACGCCCTTGTTGCCGTGCCGGCCGGCCAGCTTGTCGCCGACCGAGATCTTCCGCTTCTGGGCGACGTACACCCGGACCAGCTGGTTGACGCCCGGCGGCAGCTCGTCGCCGTTGTCCCGGTCGAAGACCCGGACGCCGATGACGGTGCCCTCCTCGCCGTGCGGGACCTTCAGCGACGTGTCGCGGACCTCGCGCGCCTTCTCACCGAAGATCGCGCGCAGCAGCCGCTCCTCCGGGGTCAGCTCGGTCTCGCCCTTCGGGGTGACCTTGCCGACCAGGATGTCACCGGTGGTGACCTCGGCGCCGATCCGGATGATGCCGCGCTCGTCCAGGTCGGACAGCATCTCGTCGGAGACGTTCGGGATGTCCCGGGTGATCTCCTCCGGGCCCAGCTTGGTGTCGCGGGCGTCGACCTCGTGCTCCTCGATGTGGATCGAGGTCAGCAGGTCCTGCTGCACGACGCGCTGGCTGAGGATGATCGCGTCCTCGTAGTTGTAGCCCTCCCACGTCATGAACGCGACCAGCATGTTCCGGCCGAGGGCCATCTCGCCCTCGTCGGTGCAGGGACCGTCGGCCAGCGGCGTCCCGATCTCGACCCGCGCGCCGGCGTCGACCAGCGGGCGCTGGTTGATGCAGGTGCCCTGGTTCGAGCGGCGGAACTTCGCCATCCGGTAGGTCTGGTAGGTGCCGTCGTCGGCGGCGATCTCGATCAGGTCGGCCGAGACCTCCTTGACCACACCGGCCTTGTCGGCCACGACCACGTCGCCGGCGTCGACCGCACCGCGGAACTCCATGCCGGTACCGACCAGCGGGGCGTCCGAGGTGATCAGCGGCACCGCCTGGCGCTGCATGTTCGAACCCATCAGCGCGCGGTTGGCGTCGTCGTGCTCGAGGAACGGGATCAGCGCGGTCGCCACCGACACCATCTGGCGCGGCGAGACGTCCATGTAGTCCACGTCCTCGACCGGCACGAGCTCGACCTCGCCGTGCCGGCGACGGACCAGCACGCGCTCCTCGGCGAACCGGTTCTCGTCGTTCAGCGCGGCGTTCGCCTGCGCGATGACGAAGCGGTCCTCCTCGTCGGCGGTCAGGTAGTCCACCTGGTCGGTGACCTGGCCGTCGACGACCTTGCGGTACGGCGTCTCGACGAAGCCGAACGCGTTCACCCGGCCGTACGACGCGAGCGAGCCGATCAGACCGATGTTCGGGCCTTCCGGGGTCTCGATCGGGCACATCCGGCCGTAGTGCGACGGGTGCACGTCACGGACCTCGAAGCCGGCCCGCTCACGGCTCAGACCACCCGGGCCGAGCGCGTTCAGCCGGCGCTTGTGGGTCAGGCCCGCGACCGGGTTGGTCTGGTCCATGAACTGCGACAGCTGGGAGGTGCCGAAGAACTCCTTCAGCGCCGCCACCACCGGACGGATGTTGATCAGGGTCTGCGGCGTGATCGCCTCGACGTCCTGGGTCGTCATCCGCTCCCGGACCACGCGCTCCATCCGGGCCAGGCCGGTGCGCAGCTGGTTCTGGATCAGCTCGCCGACGGTACGCAGGCGACGGTTGCCGAAGTGGTCGATGTCGTCCTCTTCGACCACGATCTCGCCGCGCGGGGCCGGCAGCTCGGTCTTGCCCTCGTGCAGGGCGACCAGATACTTGATCGTGGCGACGATGTCGTCGACGGTCAGCACCGCCTGGTCGTGCGCCTCGTCCCGGCCGAGCTTCTTGTTGATCTTGTAGCGACCGACCTTGGCCAGGTCGTAGCGCTTGCCGTTGAAGTAGTAGTTCTCCAGCAGCGCCTGCGCGGCCTCGCGGGTCGGCGGCTCACCCGGACGCAGCTTGCGGTAGATGTCCAGCAGCGCGTCGTCCTGGCCGGAGGTGTGGTCCTTCTCCAGGGTCAGGCGGATCGACTCGTAGTCCCCGAACTCCTCGAGGATCTGCGCGTCGGTCCAGCCGAGCGCCTTCAGCAGGACGGTGACGTTCTGCTTGCGCTTGCGGTCGAGGCGGACGCCGACCATGTCGCGCTTGTCCACCTCGAACTCCAGCCACGCGCCGCGCGACGGGATGATCTTGGCGGTGAAGATGTCCTTGTCGGACGTCTTGTCCGGCGTGCGCTCGAAGTACACACCGGGCGAACGGACGAGCTGCGACACGACGACGCGCTCGGTGCCGTTGATCACGAACGTGCCCTTGCGGGTCATCAGCGGGAAGTCGCCCATGAACACGGTCTGGCTCTTGATCTCGCCGGTCTCGTTGTTCATGAACTCGGCCGTGACGAACAGCGGCGCGGAGTACGTGACGTCGCGCTCCTTGCACTCGTCGACCGTGTTCTTCGGCGGCTCGAAACGGTGGTCGCGGAACGACAGCGACATGGTGCCGCTGAAGTCCTCGATCGGGGAGATCTCCTCGAAAATCTCTTCCAGGCCGCTGGGGCCGGACAGGTCCGACCGCCCCTCGGCCTCAGCGGCGGCCACCCGGGCCTGCCACGTTTCGTTACCGACCAGCCAGTCGAAACTGTCCACCTGCAGCGCAAGCAGATCCGGAACCTGGAGCGGCTCGGAGATCTTTGCGAAGGAGATGCGGCGGGGGCCGGTGACGTTGGAAATGCTGTCGGACTGGGGGTTGCGCGAGGCGACCAAGGGGCGTCCTTCCACGGGCTCGCAAAATCACATCGGTGCTGGGAGCGCACGCCAAGCCGCCCCAGTCAAGTCGGAGACCCGAGCAGAGGCGAGAGAAAGGCAGCGCAAAGCAATAGGCTACATGATCCAGGCAAGCCTGTCCAATGGGGTCCAACAGTTTGCCGTCGGACCACCCTCTCCGTCAAGGACCGACCCGGAGTCTCCAGCGGGTAGATCACCCACGAGACACCCGGCGCCCCTCTGGTGCGGAGTTAGGAAGAGGTTACAGTCCGGCGATCTCCTGGACCAGCCATCGGTCGCCGTTTCGGACCATCGTGAACCGGGTCCGGTTCAGGTCCACCCGGGGACTACCCTTCGTGATCGTGCTGGTGGTCGTCTGGTTGACGAAGATGATCAGCGTGACCCGGTCGGCGTCGCCGTCGCGGACCCCGACCTCGCGGACCTCGGCCTTCACTGTCGCCTTGGTCTTGGTGGCCAGTTCGCCGGCGACCTTCGCGGTCTCGTCGAACTTGGCGGCGAAATCCGGGGTCATCGTCGCCCGCGCCGCGGCGAAGCTCTTGTCCAGGTCGCGGTAGTCGTAGCTGAGCGCCGTCTCGGCCGCCTTCCGCCCGGCCGCCGCGGCCTGGCTGCGGGCGTCCTCGGCCTGCTTGCCGTGCCACGCCTTGACCCCGAGCACCGCGGCGACGGTCAGCGTCAGCACCACGACCACCGCCAGGGCGGCCGTCAACGTGGTCCCCAAACCCCGCTTCTGCTCACTCTCCGTAGAGATTTCGGCAGCCGGAGACTTCTCGAGAAGGTCCTCCAAGGGCTCTTCTGTGGCCGGGGTCACATCCCCTTGAGCGTCCGCAGCCGTGTCCTCGGCGGTGTCCGCAGGCGTCTGCTCGGCCTCGGGCTCGGGGTCGGCCCGGACCCAATAGCCGCCGCCGCGTGCGGGCATGCGCTTCCAGTTGCCCGGTCCCGGCGGTTCGGGGAGCTGCGGGGTCTCCGGCGTGTCCGGGACCTCGGACGCCGGGCGGGGGCGGCGGGAACCGGCGACGCGGGGGCGGTAGCGAGGCATCAGCCCACCACCTGGAGGTCGGCGGTCAACCAGCGGTTCTGCTCGCGGACCATGTCCAGCTTGATCCGGTAGCGGCGCTGGACGCCTTCGGCCGAGGCCGTGTTCGTCACCACCGCGTTCACGATCACCAGCACCTGAGCGGAGTCCTTGTCGTTCGAGACCACAGCGGCTTCCTTCACGTCGCCCTTGGAGGTCGCCTTGTTCGTCACGACCTCGGTCTTCACCGCGGCGATCCCGGCCTCGAACTCCTGTTTGAACTGCCCGGTCGACTCGTCGGTCACGCGCTTGAAGTCCGCCTCCGACGTCGTGTAGTCGTACGTCGTGAAGTCCAGCGCGAGCTGCCGCGCCGCCTTCATCGCGCCGTCGCGCTGCGAGTCGTCGGCCCGCTGCTTGCTCAGCGCGACCACCGACAACGTGAGGCCCGCGAGCGCCACGATGAGCAGGACGCTGAGCGCCCAGGCCAGCACGAGCCGGCCGTTGCGTGCGATCACTTGCTGGTCACCGGTCCGAGGATGAGTGCCTTCCAGGAGTCGCTGCCGAGCAGCTCCTGCTGTCCACCGGTGGAGCCCAGGGTCAGCTGCGGCATCCCATCGGTTCCGCCCGCGGCGCCGGTCGCCGGGTCGTAGCCGATCCCGTACCCGCCGCGGTTCAGGTCCTCCCGCGACGACGGGGTCGGCTTGTTCTGCGAGCCGCGGACGTTGATCCCGCTGCCCGGGTTCGCCGTACAGCCGGCCTTGGTGTTCGCGGGGGTGTTCTTGAGGTCCTGCGGGACCCGCTTGTCGGTGCCGCCGTACCCGGGCCGGCAGGCCGGCGGCTGGAGACCCACGACCAGGCCGAAGTGCGCGTCGTAATGGCCGGTGCCCGGGTCCTTGGCCGGTACGACGTAGCCGCCCATCGACACCGCCGGGTACACCACCAGCAGCTGCTCGACGGCGTCCAGCCGGACCGCGGTCAGTTCGTTCACCGTCAGGAGGTTACCGAGCAGCACCGCGATCGACGCACTGTTCTCCTGGATCAGCCCCGTGACCTGCGTGGATGCCAGTGACCCCTGGTCGATGACCTTGCGCAGGTTGGCGTCCGAGCTGACCAGGGTGTCGGACAGCAGCGCCAGGTTCTTCGCCCACGTCTTGATCGCGTCGCCGCTGGCCACCTGCGTGGCGAGCACGGTGTCCCCGTCGTTGATCAGCTTGATCGTCTGCAGCACGTTGGCGTCCGCGTCGTCGATCAGCTTGCCGGAGCTGTCGATGATCTTCTGCAGGTCGGTGCCCTTGCCCTTGAGCGCGGTTCCGAGCTCGCGGACCGTGGTCCGCAGGCTGTTCTTGTCGACCGAGTTCACCAGCTGGTCGAGGTTCAGCAGCAGCTCGGTGGTGTCGATCGGGATCGCGGTGTCCTTGCGGTCGATCCGCGAGTTGTCCTGCAGGTACGGCGCCCCGTCGCGGCGCGGCTGCAAGTCGACGTACTGCTCGCCGATCGCGGACCGGTTCGCGACCACGGCGATCAGGTCGTTCGGGATCTTGACCTTCTTGTCGATGTCCAGATTCACCTGGACACCGTCGCTGAGCAGCTTCAGCTGACCGACCCGGCCGACCGGCTGACCGCGGTACGTCACCTCGGCGCCGCTGAAGATACCGCCGGACTCGGCGAAGCTGGCGCTCACCGTGTAGTCGTCGTCGACGATCAGCTTGTCGATCTGGGCGTACCGGGCGCCGACGAACGCGACGCCGACGACGGTAATCAGCAGGAACACCATCAGCTGGATCCGGACCGCTCTGGTGATCATCCGACCACCCCCGGCATCAGGGCCTTCGCCAGGTCGGGATCGAGCCCGGACCGGTTCAGCGTCGGCGAGCAGACCGGCAGCCCGAGCACCGTGATGCAGGTCGTCGTGGTCCCGGTCGGGACCGGCAGCGACGGGAGCACGCTGCCCGGCGCCTGGCTCGTCGGCAGGTGCACCGGAAGGCTGATCCGGCCGGTAGGGATCGCGGTCGGGCCGGCGGTCGGCAACTGGATGCCCAGCAGGTTGTCGAGTGCCTTCTTGGTGTTCACGTCGAGCGTGATCCCGAGGTTGGTGTAGTCACCCTTCGCGGCCTTGGCGGCGTTGTCGGGGAACGGATAGGTGAACAACAGCTCCAGCGACTTCGGCAGGTTCTCCCCCGCCTCGGCCAGCTTGGTGAGGATCGGGTAGAGCGACTTCAGGTTGGCCACCAGGTCCTTCTGGGCCGAGGTGATCACCCGGGTCGCGGTGTTGCCGAGCGTGGCCAGCGCCTGCAGCGTCTTGACCAGCGCGGCCCGCTGCTTGTCCAGCGTCGCGATCGACGCCGGCAGCGAGTCGATCGCGGTCGCGAGCGTCGCCTTCTGCGCGTTCAGCTTCTTGGCCAGGGCGTCCACGGACTTGATCGCGGTGACGATGCGCGCCTTGTTCTGGTCCAGGGTGCCGACGAAGGTGTTCAGCTGGGTCAGCACGCTGCGGATCGCCGGCTCGTTGCCGGTCAGGGCCTTGTTGAGCTCCTGAGTGATGATCTGCAGTTGGGCCACGCCGCCGCCGTTCAGCAGCAGCGAGAGCGCGGACAGCACTTCCTCGACTTCGACGTTGCTGGTCGTCCTGGACAGCGGGATCAGCTCGCCGTTGTCGAGCTTGCCGCGCGCCTTCTCGGTCCCGGTCGGCCGGGACAGCGACACGAACTTCTCGCCCAGCAGGCTGGTCTGGCGGATCGTCGCGTGCGTGTTGTCCGGCAGGTCGAGGCTCTTCGGCAGCCGGATCCGCACCTTCGCGACGTACCCCTCCAGCCAGACCTTCTCGACCGTGCCGACGGTGACGTCGTCGACCTTCACCGTCGACTTCGGCACCAGGTCGAGGACGTCGGTGAACTCGACGGTGACCCTGTACGACGGCCCCTTGATCTTCGCGCCGCCGGGCAACGGCAACGAGTACACGCTGAAGTCACAGCCGCTCAGCAGCATCGCGAGCGCGGCGACTCCGGCAAAGATTGACGTACGGCGCCTCATCGGACCAGCCCCCCGAGCGTCGGGTCGACCGGGTCCGGACTGTTCAGCGGGGCCTGCTGCTTCGGCGCCCACGGCGTACCGGCAGGGCCGCCGCTGGTCGGCCCGGTGCCGGTCAGCTGCTCGAGCAGCGGCAGCTTGGCGAGCGCGTCGAGGACCGGCTTGAGCGTCGTGCACGTCGACAGGGGCTGGTTCGCCTGCAGCAGCAGCGAGCACACGAACGTCGCCGGGTCGTCGAGCTGCCCGGGGTTGATCCGTTGGTCGAGCGTGCCGAACTGCGGGTTGTAGATCCGGGCCAGGTTGCCGAGGCCGAGCGGCGCGGTATCGAGCACCTCAGCCAGCGCGGCCTTCTCGTTGACCAGGATCTGCGACAGCTTGGTGGCGCCGGAGACCGTGTTCTTCACCAGCGTCCGGTTCTCCTTGACGAACGTCGCGACCTCGCCGAGCGCGGTTGCCAGCAGCGACAGCGACGCGCCCAGGTCCTTGCGTTCGCCGGCGAGCGTCGTCGAGACCGCGGCGAAGTTCGTGTTGAACTGCCGGACCAGCTGGTCGTTCGCGGCCAGAGCGGACACGAAGGTCTGCAGCTGCCGGATCGTGTTGAACAGCGCCGACGAGTTCCCGGACAGCGTGCTGGTCAGCTTCGAGACGTCGGTGATGGTCTGGTTCAGCTTGGCGCCCTGGCCGTTCAGGTTCTTCGCCGAGACGTCGAGCAGCCGGGCGAGTGCGCCCTGGTCGTTCGCGCCCTTCGGCCCGAGCGCCACGGACAGGTCGTTGAGGCTCTGGTAGATCTGGTCGAGCTCCAGCGGTACGGCGGTGCGCTCGATCGGGATCTGCGCGCCGTCGGCCATCACGGCGCCCTTGGAGTACGCCGGGGTGAGCTGCACGTACCGGTCCGCGACGATCGACGGCGACGCGATCACCGCCTTCGCGGTGGCCGGCACCTTGTGCTTGGCCTCCCACCAGAACTTCACCCGGACCGTCCGGCCGGCCGGGGTGACGCTCTCCACCTCGCCGACCTTGATGCCGAGGATCCGGACGTCCGACCCCGGGTACACCGAGACCGCACGTGGGAAGTACGCCGTCGCCGTCACCCTCTCGGGTTTCGGCCACAACGTCACGACGCTGACCGCGAGGATCACCACGACCACGCCGACCGCGATCAACCGGGACAGTGCGTTGACCTTCATCAGCCGCCACCTCCCAGGATCGTCGGCAGTCCGGGGATCGGCACCTTCGGGAGCGGGATCTCCGGGACCGGCACCAGGTTCTGCAGGTAGGTGTCGAACCAGGGCCCGGTGCCAAGGGTGTTGGTGAAGACGCGGACGAACGGCGCCAGGCCCTTGATGCTCGCGTCCAGCGAGTTCTGGTTCTGCAGGAGGACGGCGAGCACCGCGTTGACCTTCTGCAGCGTCGGCCCGAGGTCCTTGCGGTTCTCCCGGACCAACGCGGTGATCTGCGCGGACAGCTTCTGCGTCGACACCAGCAGCTGGTGGATCAGCGCCCGCCGGGCCTGCACGGCCTGGAAGACGGTGTTGCCGTCCTTCATCAGCTTGATCAGCTGCTGGTTGCGGTCGGCCAGGACCTTGGTGACCACGTTCGAGTGCTGGAGCAGCAGCTTGAGCTGCTCGTCGCGCTTGGCCACGTTCCGGGACAGGCGGGACAGGCCGGTCAGCGAGGCCTGCACCTCTTCCGGCGTGTTCTTGAACGTCGCCGACAGCGTGTCCAGGGCCTTGGCCAGCTGCGCGGTGTTGATCCGCTCGGTGGTGTTGGCCAGGTCGGTGAAGGCGTCCACGACGTCGTACGCCGAGATGGTCCGGGCCAGCGGGATCTCGGCGCCCGGCTTCAGCTTGCCGGAACCGGCCGGGTCGAGCTTCAGGTACTTCTGGCCGAGCAGCGTCTTGATCTTCATCTCGGCGCCGGTCTCGTCGCCGAGCTGCACGCCCTTGTCGACCACGAAGTCGACCCGGACGTGGGTGCCCTCGAGCTCGACCTTGCGGACCTTGCCGACCCGGACGCCGGCGACCCGGATCTCGTCGTTCGGCTTCAGCCCGCCGGCCTCGGAGAACTGCGCGGAGTACTTCGTCCCGCCACCGATCAGCGGCAGGTCCTGCGCCTTGAACGCGGCCAGCATGATCAGGCCGATCACGGTCAGCCCGATCACGCCGATCGTCACCTGGTTCTGCTCGCGGAACGGTTTCACTTCGCGCACCTCGCCGAGTTGAGCTGGTACGAGACGGGGATCCGGGTTCCGGTGGGCAGCGTGACGTTGCCGTCGAAGTTGCACAGGTAGAAGTTGAACCAGGAGCCGTACGACGCGGTGCGGGTCATCGTGTTGAGCTTCTCCGGCATGAACTGCAGGGTCTTCACCCAGATCGACTGGGTGTCGTCCAGCGTGGTGGCGACCGCGCGGAGCTTGTCCAGGTCGGCCTTGATCGGCACCCGGGTCTGTTGCAGCAGGCCGGCGGTCTTGGTGTTCAGTGAGTTGATCGAGGTCAGCGAGCCGAGGATCGGGGTGATGTCCTGGCTGAGGCCGGTGATGAACTGCTGCAGGTTGACGAGCAGCTGGGAGAAGTTCGCTTGCCGCTGGGAGACGATCTGCAGCGTCCCGGTCAGGTTCGTGATCAGGTCGCCGATCACCTGGTCGGCGTCGGCCAGCGTGGTGGTCAGCGATGCGGTCTTGGCCAGTAGCGACTCGATCGTGCCGCCCTCGCCCTGCAGCACCTTGATCACCTCGAACGCGAACTGGTTCACGTCCGCCGGGGTGAGCGCGGTGAACAACGGCTTGAACCCGTTGAAGAGCACCGACAGGTCGAGCGCCGGCGTCGTCCGTTCCTTCGGGATGATGCCGTTCTTCTTCAGCCGGTCGCCGCCGCCGACGCCGTCGGTGAGCGCGACGTACCGGTTGCCGACCAGGTTCCGGTACCGCAGCGTCGCGTGCGTGGAGGTGTCGATCACCTGGTCGGAGTCGACGCTGAACGTCACCATCGCGAGCTTGTCCTGATACAGCTGGATCTTGTCGACCTGGCCGACCTTCACGCCGGCGATCCGGATGTCGTCGCCCTGGTTCAGCCCGACCGCGTCGGTGAAGACCGCCCGGTACTTCGTGGTCGGGTTGAAGCTGATGTTCCCGATCGTCACCGCCAGCAGCGCGGTCGCGATCGTGGTCACCACCACGAAGATCCCGAGCCGCACGGTGTCGAACGTGGTCTTCTTGTCGAAGAAGCTCATTTGGTGACCCCCCTCGGCTGTTGGTGCGTAGCTCCGGTGTCCAGGTGGGTGCATCGCAAGGCGGAGGAGGTGCACGATGCGGGTTTCATCGTGCGCCGACGACAACGCAGCGAGGTGCCCGCCTGGGCGCCGGAGATGCGTGCCGAACAGTCGAGGGGGGTCACCTTAGGTTCACCTGCCCTCCGCGGAGCAGCGGGCCGACCATCAGCGTGGTCAGGTCCGGTACGTCGTCCGCGGGCACGCCCATCTCCGGGCCGACGATCGAGTTGACGACGTCCTGCTCGGCCGGTGTGCCGACGCCCTGGGTGTCCATCGCGAAGCCCGGCATCGCCCGGTTCAGCTTCAGGTCGAGCGGGAAGCGCTGGTTCTTGTTGTGGTCGCCGATCACGCCGTCGTCACCGGTGATGTACGGCGCCGGGTTCTCCTGCGTGTACGGGCCCGGCTTCGCCCCCGGGTGGCTGTAGTTCTTGCCGACACAGGTCGGGCCGCGGTGGTCGGCGTACACGGGCTTCTCGTTCGGCTCGTACGGCGTCGGCTGGTTGGTGATCAGCTCGAGGTTGATGTTCAGCCGGCCGTCCCGGAACGTGTCGTTCAGGATCGGGGCGGTGTCGGTCATCACCTGCAGGAAGCACGGCACCTCGGGTGAGTACCGCTCCAGCAGGTCCAGCACCGGGCGGCTGACCTGGCCGAGCCGGATCACCCGGTCCTCGTTGTCCTTCAGGAACGTGTTCCCGGTGGTGGACAGGTTCTGCACGTCGACGAAGAACTGCTGCAGCTGCTTCTGCTTCTCGACCACCGTGTTGCCGGTGATGGTCAGGTTCCGCAGCGCGCGGACCAGGTCCGGCGTCGCGTCGCCGTACAGGTCCGCGACCTGGGTCAGCTTGGCCAGGGCGTCCATCAGCTTCGGGACGTGCGGGTTGAGCTTCTTCAGGTACCCGTCGAGCTGGGTGAGGGTGCCGGCGATCTCGGCGCCGCGACCCTCGAGCGCGGTCGCGAGCGTGTTCAGCGTGGCGTTCAGGTCGGCCGGGTCGACCGCCTGGAGCAGCGGCAGCGCGTCGTTCAGCACCTTCTCGATCTCGATGCCGACCGCGGTCTTGTCCCGGCTGATCACGTCGCCGGCCTTGATATGGCGGTCTCCGGTGGCTTCGGTGCCGGTCGGCGGCACCAGCGCGACGTACTTCTCGCCGAACAGCGTCTTCGGCAGGATCCGGGCGCTGACCGCGGCGGAGATCTCGTTCACCTGGTCGGGCTTGAGCGCCAGGTCGACGGTCGCCTCGTCGCCGTCCGTCGAGACGCCGCGCACCTCGCCGACGATGATGCCGCGCAGCTTCACGTCGGCGTGCTCGTTCAGCTGCAGGCCGATGTGGCTGGTCTTCAGCTCGACGTTCACGGTCTTGGTGAAGACCTTGGCGTAGAACGCGTACGTCAGCCAGAGCAGGAACACCAGGACGCCGATGAACGCGACGCCCAGCACCTTGTGCGAGATGAGTCTGGTCATCCGGCCAACCTCACGGTGGTCGTCGTGCCCCAGATCGCCATCGACAGCAGCAGGTCCACGACGTTGATCACGACGATCGACGTCCGGACGGCCCGGCCGACGGCCACGCCCACACCCGCCGGACCGCCGGTCGCGTGGTAGCCGTGGTAGCAGTGCACCAGGATCACCAGCACCGCGAACACCAGCACCTTGCCGAACGACCAGAGCACGTCCCCGGGTGGCAGGAACAGGTGGAAGTAATGGTCGTACGTGCCCGTACTCTGCCCGTAGAACGTGGTCACGGTGAGTCTGGTCGCGAAGTACGACGCGAGCAGACCCACGACGTACAACGGGATCACGGCGATCAGTCCGGCGATGATCCGGGTGGTGACCAGGAACGGCAGCGACGGGATCGCCATCACCTCGAGGGCGTCGATCTCCTCGCTGATCCGCATCGCGCCGAGCTGCGCGGTGAAACCGCAGCCGACGGTCGCGGCGAGGGCGATCCCGGCGATCAGCGGCCCGATCTCGCGGGTGTTGATGTAGGCCGACACGAAACCGGCGAACGCCGACGTGCCGATCTGGTTCAGCGCCGAGTAGCCCTGCAGGCCGACCTCGGTGCCGGTGAAGAACGCCAGGAACGTGATCACGCCGACCGTGCCGCCGATCACCGCGAGCGCGCCGCTGCCGAGCGTGACCTCGGCGAGCAGCCGGAAGATCTCCTTGCGGTACCGCGTGACGGACTTGCCGGACCAGGCCAGCGCCTTGATGTAGAAGGCGAGCTGCTCACCGAGGTGGTCGAGCGAACTCAGCGGCTTCTTGACCAGCACATCCATCAGGGCCGACATGTCAGGCCCCCTTCGGCGGGACGAGCTGGAAGTAGATCGCGGTCATCGAGAAGTTCGCGACGAACAGCAGCATGAACGTGATCACGACGGACTGGTTCACGGCATCGCCGACGCCCTTCGGGCCGCCGCCCGCGTTGCAGCCCTTGTACGACGCAACGACCGCGGCGATGAAGCCGAAGACCAGCGCCTTGACCTGCCCCTGCCACAGGTCGGGCAGGTGGGCGAGCGCGGTGAAGCTCGCGATGTAGCTGCCGGGTGTGCCGTCCTGGAGGACGACGTTGAAGACGTAGCCGCCCATCACGCCGACCACGCTGACGAAGCCGTTCAGGAAGAACGCGACCAGCATCGTCGCCAGCACCCGCGGCACCACCAGCCGCTGGATCGGGTCGATGCCGAGCACCATCATCGCGTCCAGCTCCTCGCGGATCTTCCGCGAGCCGAGGTCCGCGCAGATCGCCGAACCGCCGGCGCCCGCGATCAGCAGCGCGGTCGCGATCGGCGACGCCTCCCGGACGACGGCCAGGACGGCGGCCGAGCCGGTGAACGCCTGCGCGCCGAACTGCTTGATCAGGCCGCCGACCTGCAGCGCGATCACCGCACCGAACGGGATCGCGACCAGCGCGGTCGGGATGATCGTCACGCTCGCGACGAACCAGGCCTGCTGCAGGAACTCCTTCAGCTGGAACGGCCGCCGGAACGTGGCCCGGCCGGTGTCGAGAGCGAAAGCGAAGAGCGAACCGGCGTGCTTCAGCGGGGCGGTCGCGGACACGGTCACGGGGCCTCCCGGTCTGGACCGAGGAGCGCAGGGAGCGAAGCGATCGGAGCGACGAGGGAAGACCGGGAGTAAAAGCCCCGTGACCGGCCGCGCGGCAGCGCGGCATTCAATACAGTCACCGAGCCCCCACCGTCTTCGCCTCGAACGACCCGGGTGGCGGGACGATGCCGTTCTCGCGGCACCATTCGCCCGGCGGGCGCTGGGTCGGGCGGAGCATGCCGCTGCTGGGCAGCTGCTGGATCGGGATCGGCGGCAGCGGGGGCAGCTCTTGGCCGATCTCACGGGCCAGCTCGTCGGCGTCCTTCTCCTCGGACATGCCGATCGGGCCGATCATCTGCGCGTTCAGGAACTGCCGGATCACCGGCTCCTCGCTGGACAGCAGCATCTCCCGCGGACCGAACATCGCCAGATGCCGGTGGTACAGCATGCCGATGTTGTCCGGCACCGTCCGCGCGGTGTTGATGTCGTGGGTGACGATCAGGAAGGTCGCGCCGAACGCTTCGTTCAGGTCGATCATGACCTGGTTGAGGAACGACGTCCGGACCGGGTCGAGGCCGGAGTCGGGCTCGTCGACGAGCAGGATCTCGGGGTCCAGGACGAGCGCCCGGGCCAGGCCGGCTCTTTTGCGCATACCGCCGGAGATCTCGCCGGGCAGCTTCCGCTCGGCGCCGACCAGGCCGACCATCTCCATCTTCTCCATCACGATGGAGCGGATGTCGGATTCGGACTTCTTGGTGTGCTCGCGGAGCGGGAACGCGACGTTGTCGTAGAGGTTCATCGAGCCGAACATCGCGCCGTCCTGGAACAGCACGCCGAACAGCCGGCGGACGTCGTACAGCTCGCGCTCGCTGCAGGTGGCGATGTCGGTGCCCTCGATCCAGACATGCCCGCGGTCGGGCTTGATCAGACCGATCAGCGTCTTCAGGAACACGGACTTGCCGGTACCGGACGGGCCGAGCATCACGCAGATCTCACCGGCCGGCAGAGTCAGGGACACGTCGCCCCAGATCAGCTGGCTACCGAAGGACTTGGTGAGACCCTCGACGCGGACTTCTACGCCCACCGGTCCTCCTCACGGGAATGTTCTGGCCTGCCCCGAACCGACGAGTACGCGGGTTCCAACGAGGGAGCAGTGGCCTAGGTTACGCACGAGTACGGTTTTGCGTAACCCCTGGAAGTCAAGCGATTGCGATACTAACCATCACGTAACGGCAGAAGGGCGGCCCCCTTGCGGGGACCGCCCTTCTCTACACATTCGTTACGCTCCTTGACGGAACGTAACCGAGGTCACTTCAGGGTGACGGTGGCGCCGGCGCCCTCGAGGGCCTCCTTGGCCTTCTCCGCGGCAGCCTTGTCGACCTTCTCCAGGACGGCCTTCGGGGCCGACTCGACGAGGTCCTTGGCCTCCTTCAGGCCGAGGCTCGTGAGACCGCGCACCTCCTTGATGACCTGGATCTTCTTGTCGCCGGCGCTCTCCAGAACGACGTCGAACTCGTCCTGCTCCGCGGCCTCTTCGGCGGGGGCGCCCCCACCAGCGGCCGGAGCGGCGGCAACGGCGACCGGGGCGGCGGCGGTGACGCCGAACTCCTCCTCGAACGCCTTAACGAACTCCGACAGCTCCAGCAGGGTCAGTTCCTTGAACTGGCCGAGGAGCTCTTCGGTGCTGAGCTTCGCCATGATGGCGGTCCTTCCTAACGATGGTGCTTGGTGATCACTGATGGGGTGTTGCGGTGAGATGCCTCAGCTGTCCGCTGCGGCGGTCTCCTCGGTGCTCGCCTCGGCAGGTGCCTCGGCCGTGTCCTGGACGGTGTCCTGCACCGTGTCCTGGACGTCCGCCGGAGCGGCGTCGGCCGGCAACTTCTCCTGCAGCGCCGCGAACAGGCGCGCGGCCTGCGACAGCGGAGCAGCGAACAGCGACACCGCTTGCTGCGGGGCCGCCTTCATCGCACCTGCGAGCTTCGCGAGGAGAACCTCACGCGACTCCAGGTCAGCGAGCTTGCTGATCTCGTCAGAGCCGAGTGCCTTACCGTCCAGCACTCCACCCTTGATGACGAGCAGGGGGTTCGCCTTGGCGAAGTCACGCAGTCCCTTGGCCGCAACCACCGGGTCGCCCTTGATAAAGGCGATCGCCGAGGGGCCCTCGAGGAGCGAGTCGAACGAGTCGACACCCGCGTCCTTGGCCGCGATCTTGGTCAGCGTGTTCTTCACCACGGCGTAGTTCACGTCGTCACCGAGCGCAGTCCGAAGTTGCTTCAGCTGCGCGACGGTGAGACCGCGGTACTCGGTCAGCACGGCGCCGTTGGAGCTACGGAACTCGTCCGTCAGCTCCGCGACAGCGGCTGCCTTGTCCGGCCTCGCCATGGGGGTCTCCTTCTATCGGCTTCCACGCCTCGGACCCCTGAACAAAGAAAATCGCCCCTGCGCAGGCGCAAGGGCGTGAGACATACAGTGTCACTTCCAAGTCACCTGCGCGGGCCGCCCACCTGAGTGGGACCTTCAGCTACCTAGGGCAGCAACCAGCGGTCTTCGGCAGTAGACAGTGTGCCTGGTGGACAGGTGTTTAGCCAAATCGGTTGTTCACGTGGGCTGTTCCGTCCTCGGATGCGGCGGGATCCAGCGGTGCATCGCCGTGGCCGCGGCCCAGCCGGTACCGGCCATGATCACGATCGCCGGCCCGAGCCCCAGCAAGGCGGTCGCCCCTGCCAGCAGCAGAGGTCCGGCGCCGTTGCCGGTATCGGCGAACAGCCTGAACGCGCCGAGGAACTGGGCCCGTCCTACCGGTGGTGAGGCGTCCGCGCCGAGCGTCATGATCACGCCTGCGCCCAAACCGTTGCCGATCCCCATCAGCAGCGCGACCGCGGTCAGCGTGGCCGTGGTGTGCGTCAGCGGGAGCAGCAGGTGCGCCAGCCCCAGCACGATCATCGACGGTACGGCGACCCACTTCCGGCCGAGCCGGTCCATCACGGATCCAGCCGGATAGAACAGCAACATGTCGACGGCTCCGGACAGCCCGAAGATCACACTGGTCGTCTGCGGATCCAGTCCGATGTGCTGCGCCCACAGCGGGATCACAACCTGGCGCGACGCCCGGACGGCCCCGACGAGCAACGCTCCGACACCAAGGGTCCGCAGTACGGGGATGTGGTCGCGGATGACACCCCAGGTGGACTGTGCTGCCAGCGGGCCTCTCCCACGCCTGTTGGCAACGTCCGGCAGGCTCACCAGAACCGCACAGGCCAGTACGGCGGCCACCAGGTGCACCCAGTACGCACCGTCGGTGCCGAGGAACTTCATCGCGCCCGCTCCGAGGAACGGCCCGATGAACGAGCCGATGCGCTGTACGCCGCCCAGCGTGGACAGGGCCCGCGCCCTGAGCTCGATCGGCACTGCCTCACTCAGATAAGCCTGCCGTGCAAGGCCCCAGACTGCGCCGGCCAGACCGGTGCAGCCAATCGCCACTGCGAGTCCCCAGACCGTCGGGACCACCAGACAGGCGGCCAGCGCCAGCGCAACGAGAACGGTGGCGGCCAGCATCGCGCTGCGCTCGCCGATGCGGTTGGTGAGCGCCCCGGCCGGGATGTCACCGATCACCTGCCCCAGTCCGGCAGCAGCGACAACCAGGCCGGCCACAGCGACCGATGCGCCCAAGTGGGTGGCAGACAGCGCTACTACGGGTGCGATGGCGCCCTGCCCGATTCCGTAGAGCAGAGCGGGCAGATAGACAGCGGGAGCGATCTTCCAAAGGCTGCGCATCACCGGCCGCCGGCCAGCGCCGTACTGCGGTCCCGGGCGGCCGGGGTCGCTCCCAGCAGCTCCGACACCGACCAGGCTGCCTCGGCGACCCGCATCCCGTACTCCTCCATCCGCTCGACCGGCATCCGCAGCTCGGGGCCGGACACACTCAGACACCCGGCAATCGAGCCGGAGTAGCCGAACACCGGTGCCGCCACACTGCAGATCCCCGGCGTCCGCTCGATCCGCGACATCGCATAACCGCGCCGACGGATCTCCGTGAACTGCTCCGCGAGCACCTCCGGGTCGGTGATGGTTGCCGGTTGCACCTGCTCCAGCGGGCCCCGCAGCACCGCCTGCTGCTGCTCGAGCGGCAGGAATGCCAGCAGCGCCTTGCCCGGCGCACCGAGCGGCAGTGCCACCGGGAGACCGAACTCCGTGTAAGTGCGGCGCAACTGGTGGTGGCTCTCGACCTGATCGAGCACGACGCGCTGCCCTGACGGGAGCAGTTCGTGCACGGCCGCGGTCTCCCCTGTGGCATCGCGGAGTGCACGCAGCACCGGCAGAGCAGCGTCGCGCAGGCCGGCCGGGACCCCGCCGCTGTGCGCCAATTGCACGACCAGCGGACCGATCGCGTACCGGCGGTGCGCGGACTGCCGGACGAGCCCGTTCTCCTGCATGGCCAGCAGCAGCCGGTGCACGGTGCTGGTGGACAGGCCGGTGGCCCGGGCCAGGTCGCTGATCCCGAGGTCCGGCGTCCGCGCGTCGAAGCACCGGAGGATCGCGACAGCGCGGTCGATCGACTGCACAGAACCGCGCGTTTCCTGCATTGTGAAACCATATCCCGCGATACGGGAAGCTTGTCGATGTAGTGTCCAGCGGGTGAGCATCACCGCCTCTTGGGGCCGGATCGACCACTGGCTCGCCCGGCACGCTCCCGCGACGTACGACGTCCTCGCACCTCCGGCCACCGGCGCAGAACTCAAAGGCGACGCGGTCGAACTGCCGCCTGAGCTGGTCGAATCGCTGACCTGCCACAACGGCGTGAGGTCATGGGCGAACCTGTTGCCGGAGGCGCTCCCGTCGAGCGCCTCCGAGATCGCCGTGAACTGGCAGCTGCGGATGGACCTGGCCGCGGAGTACGACGGGTTCACCGTCCACCCGCCGGCCTCGGAGCCGTACTGGCATCCGGCTTGGATCCCGTGGGCCGACAGCGACGGGGACCTGCAGGTCATCGACCTGCGCCCGGGCCCGGCACGGGGGCGCCTGGGCATGGCGCTTCACGACGGATCAGGAGACTTCAGGGCCGGCTGGCCGAGCCTCGCGTCCTACCTCGCGGAGGTGGTG
Organism: Kribbella sp. NPDC004138; assembly: GCF_053603655.1. Lineage (NCBI taxonomy): Bacteria > Bacillati > Actinomycetota > Actinomycetes > Propionibacteriales > Kribbellaceae > Kribbella > Kribbella sp. NPDC004138. The sequence continues at coordinate 203,644 of NZ_JBSGFZ010000006.1, read as the reverse complement.
CACTCCCTGCACCACGGCACTGGCGTCAACGGCTGGTACCCGTACCTCACCATCCACCAGGAGCTCTGGTGGGATCGAGGCCCGGACCAGACGTCCGTCAACGGCGAGCCGCTGGTCCGGGCACCGGTGCAGAACTAGCTCAGGACAGCCAGCGCGTCGATCTCGACGAGCATGTCCGGCAGCGGCAGGCCGGTGAACACGGTGGTGCGCGACGGCAGGACGCCGCTCGGCGTACGGGCCGACACGAACTCGTCGTACGCCTCGTTCATCGCGGCGAAGTTGTCCCGCTCGGTGAGGTAGACGCGCAGCATCACCACGTCGTCGATACTCCCGCCGCCGGCCTTCAGGATCGCCTCGATGTTCTGCAGCACCCGGGTGGTCTGACCCTTCACGTCACCGGCGAACACGAAGTCGCCGCTGACCGGGTCGACCGAGCCCTGGCCGGACACCTGCAGGATGTTGCCCTTGCGGACGCCCTGCGAGAACACCGGCATCGGTGGCGGCGCGTCGGTGGTGGAGACTGCGGTCTTGTCGGACATCAGGTCTGACACCTCTCAGTTAGTTGTAGTCGGCACTGATCGCTCTGGCGGTCGCGAGCAGGTCTGGCAGCAGCTCGAGTACCTGCTCATAGTTCAGCAGTACGTCGGGCACCGACAACGACACGGCCCCGACAACGCGGCCCGTGCTGTCGGTGAGCGGTGCACCGATGCAGTTGATGAACGACTCGTGCTCCGCCTTGTCCTGCGCCCAGCCGCGCTCCGTGGTCACCTGCAGCTCGTCCCGCAACCGGTCCGCGTCCGTGATGGTGTTCGGCGTGAACGCCTTGTAGTCAAGCGACTGGAGGACCGCCTCCCGCTGCCGCTTGGGTTGCGCCGCCAGCAGGACCTTTCCGACCGCGGTGCAGTGCAGAGCCGCCGGTACGCCGACCTGCGAGTACATGCGCACGGAGCGCACACTGTCGAGCTTGTCGATGTAGATGACCTCACCGTTCTCCCAGGCGGCCAGGTGAACCGTCTGCCCGGTCTTCTGGTTCAGCTCCCGCAGATGCGGTGCGGCAACCTGCCGTACGACGTGTTGCTCGCGCGCGACGTCGGCGAGCGCGAACAGCCGCGAGCCCAGGCTGTACCTGTGCTGGGCGTCCCGCCGTACGAACCGCTCGGCCTCCATGGTGCGCAGCAGCCGGAGCACCGTCGTCTTGTGAACGCCCAGCTCGACCGCGAGCTGGTCCAGCGACCGCTCACCCTCGCCAAGACTGGTGAGGATCTGCAGCGCCCTGCCGAGGCTCTGACTCATACCTTGGTCGCCGCCCACACCTCGTCCGACGCCTTGAGCAGCCGCTCCCGCTCAGCCGCGGCCGGCGGCGGCGCGTGGTCCTCCGGCGCTGTCAGCACGGCAGCAGCATTCAAATGCCCCAGCCGGAGCCGCTCCACCATCGACAACCCCTGCAATGTCCCCGCCAAGAACCCGGCTGCAAACGCGTCACCTGCCCCGACCGTCTCGACCACCTCTACAGACAGTGCCGGGACCTCAGTGCGGGCCACTCCCTCGAACGCGATCGCGGAATGCGCATCGTTCTTCACCACCAGGACAGGCGTCTGCAGCTGCTCGTACAACACATCCGGATCCCCCGTGCCCGCGAAGACCTCAGCCTCATCAGCACCGATCAGCACGATGTCGGCCGCCTTCAGCAACCGCCACAATGGCGCGGGGTCCCGGTCACGCCACAGCGCCGGCCGCCAGTTCAAGTCGACGCTGAGCAGGTACTCACGCGGCTCGGTCGCCAGCCGCTCCAGCATGTCCGCACTGGACGTAGAGATCGCGGCGGTGATCCCGGTGGTGTGCACGAGCTTGGCCTGCTGCAGTCGCTCGCGGACCTCGGGCCGATCCAGGAAGCCGGGCTCCATGGCCGCAGCCGCCGAGCCGGTCCGGTAGTAGTGCATCCGGGAGCGGCCGTCCTCGGACTCCTTGACGTAGAGCGCCGTCGGCCGGACCGGATCCAGTTCCACTCCGCCGACGTCGACACCACGCGCCTGCAGATCCCGCAGTACATGCTGTCCGAACCCGTCGTCGCCGAGCCGCGAGATCCAGCCGGTCGGTACGCCGAGCCCGGCGAGCCCACCGGCCACGTTGCACTCCGCCCCGCCGACCGACCGCCGGAACACCTCCACGTCGGCGAGCGGCCCGGGTCCGCCGGCCAGCATGATCATCGCCTCGCCCACGCAGATCGCGGTCGTCTCAGGGAGCGGTTCGGGCATCGGCACTCCTTGGCGGCAGGGTGATGGGATAGGTGTGCGTTGACGCGGCTTCGGCCGCGATGCTACAACCGACGAGTCAGAATACGCAATGAGCGTTGCGTATTCTGCAATCCCGAACCCCAGGGGGTCTGATGCCTGCTTACGATGCCGACACCGTCGCCGCTCTCGCCGATCAGCAGGTGAGCTGGCAGGACAAGGCCCTGCCGCCCGCCTTCTGGGGCCGGACCGTCGCGGAGGTGCTGGCCGGCAGGCCGCGGCTCTCGCAGCTGCCCACTCCGCTGATGACGCTGTCCGCGCCCGGCCTGCGGCACAACGTCGACACGCTCGCCACCTGGTGCGTCCGCCACGGCGTCGAGCTCGCGCCACACGGCAAGACCACGATGGCGCCGGCGCTCTGGGCGATGCAGCTGGACGCCGGCGCGTGGGCGATCACGCTGGCCAACGGCTTCCAGCTCGGCGTCGCCCGCGCGTACGGCGTACAGCGCGTCCTGATCGCGAACGCGGTGATCTCGCCGCTGCAGCTGCGCTGGATCGCCGACGAGCTCGCGGCCGACCCGTCGTTCGAGGTGATGGTGTGGGCCGACTCGGTCCGCACGGTCGAGATCATGGAGGAAGCCCGCTCGGCGTACGTCGGCCCGGACGCGCGGAAGCTCGACGTGATGGTCGAGGTCGGCGGGATCGGCGGCCGGACCGGCGCCCGGGATCCCGAGACCGCGCTGGCCGTCGGCCAGGCGATCGCCGACGCGTCGACGCTGCGGCTGGTCGGCGTGGCCGGGTACGAGGGTGCGATCGGTCACGGCGTCGACGAGGAGAATCTCGAGGAGGTCCGTGCGTACCTGCGCGAGCTCGCCGGCGTTCACCACCGGCTGCGGCCGTTGTACGACGACGACATCGTGCCGGTGGTCAGCGCGGGCGGCAGCCAGTACTTCGAGCAGGTCGCGAAGGTCCTCGCCGCGGAGGCCGGCGGAGGCGCCCGCGTGGTCCTGCGGTCCGGCGCGTACATCACCCACGACGACGGGCTGTACCGGCGCGTGTCGCCGCTCGGCGAACACCCGCGGACGGACGGCGAGCAACTGGTGCCGGCGATGCACGGGTGGATGCGGATCACGTCGCAGCCCGAGCCGGGGCTGGCGATCTTCGACGGCGGGCGCCGCGACTTCCCGTTCGACCAGGACTATCCCGAGCCGCAGCTGATCCGGCCGCGGTCGGACGGCGCGCCGATCCTGCCGGCCGGCGGTATGAAGGTGACGAACCTGAACGACCAGCACGGCTACCTGACTTTCGACGAATCCGTCCCGGTGGTGATCGGCGACGAACTGCGGGTCGGGCTGTCCCATCCCTGCACGGCCTTCGACAAGTGGGGCCTGATCCCGGTCGTCGACGACCCGGACGCCGCGGATCCGGTCGTCGTGGACCTGGTACGGACGTTCTTCTGACATGAGTGTGCTGATCACGGGGGCGCTGGTCGTCGACGGCTCGGGCTCCCCCGGGTTCCACGCCGACGTCGCGGTCGACGCCGGACGGATCGTCGCCATCGGCAACGACCTGCCGGCCGCGCACCGGACGATCGACGCGGACGGGCTGGTGCTGTCGCCCGGCTTCATCGACATGCACTCGCACTCGGACCTGCAGATCCTGGTCAACCCCGACCACACCGCCAAGGTCAGTCAGGGCGTGACGCTGGAGGTGCTGGGTCAGGACGGCCTGTCCTTCGCGCCGATCGACGACCCGACGCGCGCCGTCGTTCGCCGCCAGATCGCCGGGTGGAACGGGGAACCGGACGACTTCGACTTCTCCTGGTCGACGGTCGCCGGGTACCTCGACCGGCTCGACCAGGGCATCGCGTGCAACGCGGCGTACCTGGTCCCGCAGGGCACGCTGCGAATGATGGTCGTTGGGACCTCCAACCGTCCGGCGACCGGTGCCGAGCTCGCGCGGATGCAGCAGCTGCTCGCCGACGGACTGCGCGAGGGCGCGGTCGGGATGAGCAGCGGTCTGACGTACACCCCGGGCATGTTCGCGAGCACAGACGAGCTGGTCGCGCTGTGCGAGGTCCTCGCGTCGTACGGCGGCTACTACGCGCCACATCAGCGCTCGTACGGGAAGGGCGCGCTGGAGGCGTACGGCGAGATGGTCGAGGTGGCGCGCCGCGCCGGGTGTGCGCTGCACCTGACCCACGCGGTAATGAACTTCGGCCCGAACGCGGGCCGCGGCGACGAGCTGGTCGCGATGATCGACAAGGCGCTGGCCTCCGGTGTCGACGTCACCACCGACACCTATCCGTACCTGCCGGGGGCGACCACGCTGGCCGCGATCCTCCCGAGCTGGACGGCCGAGGGCGGGCCGGACGCGCTGCTAGCGCGGCTCCGTGATCCGTCCGCGCGCGAACGCATCACGTACGAGCTGGAGCAGGTCGGGTCCGACGGCTGCCATGGCTGCGTCGTCGAATGGGACACGATCGAGATCGGCGGCGTCCGCAACCCCGCGCTGTCCGGCGCGGTCGGCCGGACCGTCGCGGCTCTCGCGCAGCGCACCGGGAAGCCGGCCGCGGACGTCTTCTTCGAGATCCTGCTGGCCGACGACCTCGCCACCTCGATCCTGCAGCACGTCGGCCACGAGGAGAACGTGCGCGCGATCATGCGGCACCCGTCGCACACGGGCGGCTCGGACGGGATCCTGGTCGGCGGGAAACCGCATCCGCGGTCGTGGGGCACGTTCCCGCGGTACCTCGCCCACTACGTCCGCGAGCTCGGCGTCCTCGACCTCGCCGACTGCGTCCACCACCTCACCGGCCGCGCCGCCCGCCGGCTCCGGCTCCCGGATCGCGGGCTGGTGCGGGAGGGGTACGCCGCCGACCTGGTCCTGTTCGACCCGGCCACCGTGCGGGACGCCGCCACGTTCCCCGAACCGCGCCGGCAGGCCGAAGGCATCCCGTACGTGTTCGTCAACGGCGTCCCCGTCATCGACGACTCGCACCGGACCGCCGCCGTCCCCGGCCGCGCGATCCGCCGTACTCCCACCCCTGCGCCGTCTGAGAGGAACCTGTTGTGAACACCCTGGAGCTGCTCCGCGCCGATCGGGTCCTGACCGTCGTCCGGGCGCCGGAGATCTCCGACGCCCGGGATCTGTGCGCCGCGCTGGTCGCCGGCGGCATCCACGTCGTCGAGCTCACCTACACCACGCCGGACCTCCCCCGGCACCTGGAACGTGCTGCCTCCACGGCGGCCGACACCGGCGCGGTCGTCGGCGCCGGTACGGTGCAGACCGCCGACCAGGCCACGCAGGCGATCAACGCCGGCGCGCAGTTCCTCGTGACGCCCGGCCAGGGCCCCGAGGCCGCGGCGATCGCCGATGCCGCGCACGCCGCCGGCATCCCCGTTGTGCTCGGCGCCTTCACGCCGTCCGAGGTGATGACCGCGCTGGCACTGGGCTCGGCGGCGGTGAAGATCTTCCCGGCGCACGCCCTGGGCCCGAAGTACTTCAAGGATCTCAACGGCCCGTTCCCCGGCGTCCCGCTGATCCCGTCGGGCGGCGTCAACGCAACCAACGCCCACGACTTCCTGGCGGCCGGCGCCCTCGCCGTCAGCGCGGGCACCGACGTCGTCTCCCCCGCCGATGTGGCCGCCGCCAACTGGGAATCCATCACCGGCAAGGCCAAGACTTTCTGTGCAGCTCTCTGACCTGTTGCACGGTCTGATTGCACGGCCTTATTGCACGGTGATGCTGCCGTAGCGGGTGCGTAGGTAGAGCTGGTGGGTGGCTGACTGGTCGTTGGGGACGCTGAGGTCCGTGGAGCCCTGCGCAGCGACCGCGTCGATCCCGTACGACACCGTCCGGGGGACCTGCACCGTGATGGATCCATCGCTCGCGGTCGCCCGGACCCGATCCGGTGGATTGTCGAAGAACAGCGTGATCGACCCGCCCCGGACGTTGACCGAGACGTCCGGACTGCGCACCCGCGCCAGATTCACCGAGCCCCCGGTCGCGTCCAGCGTCAGCGGTGACGCCACTCCGGCCACGTCCAGCGACACCTGCTCGACCTTGGCCTCCACGGCGGTCTCGGCCGGCACCTCGACCGTCAGGTCCACGTTGCAGTGGACATCGGGGCACCGAGCCCCGATGGTCAGCGCGCCGGCCATCGGCGAGATCCTGATGTCCGGCTTGGCTGCCGCGTACGACCCGTTGACGGTGACGTGGACCTTCCCGTCCACGCTCGCCAGCACCTCCGTCGGCACATCGGACGCGATCCGCACGCCCTGCGCCGGCGCCGCGAACTCGGACGCGGAGTTGTAGCCCAGCCTCCCCCGGATCATCCCGACCGTCACAGCCGCGCCGGCCACCAGCAGCGCCAGGAGCGGCACCAGTCCGAGGAGCAGCATCGTCCGCTGGGCCTTCGTCAGCCGCATCAGGTCTCCAGGTACTTCAGCACGGCGAGCACCCGGCGGTGCTCGCCGTCGGTCGGCGCCAGCCGAAGCTTCTGGAAGATGCTGCTGATGTGCTTCTCGATCGCTCCCTCGCCGACGACCAGAGCCTGCGCGATCCCGGCGTTCGACCTGCCTTCCGCCATCGCGCGGAGAACGTCCTGTTCCCGCGGGCTCAGCACCGCGAGCGGATCCTCCTTGCGCGACCGCACCAGCAGCTGGGAGATCACCTCCGGATCCAGCGCCGCGCCGCCGCCCGCGACCCGGCGCAGCCCTTCGATGAACTGATCGACGTCGGCGACCCGGTCCTTGAGCAGATACCCGACGCCGCCGGGGTTCCCGCCGATCAGCTCGCTCGCGTACCGCTCCTCGACGTACTGCGACAGCACGAGCACACCGACGTCCGGAAACTGCCCGCGGATCACCAACGCGGCCCGCAGCCCCTCGTCGGTGAACGTCGGCGGCATCCGGACGTCGACCACGCACACCTGCGGCCGATGCGCCTCGACCGCCTTCAGGAGCGCGTCGCCGTCGCCGACCGCCGCCACGACGACGCAGTCCTCCTCCTCGAGCAGCCGCACGATGCCTTCCCGCAACAGCACCGAGTCCTCGGCGATCACCACGCGCATCCGGTCAGTCTCCTCCACGACGTCCTCAGCCACAGGGCAGCTCCGCGATCAGGACGGTCCCGCGACCGGGCGGACTGTGCACGATCAGTCGTCCGTCCACACCGGCCACCCGGTCGGACAGCCCACGCAACCCGCTCCCCTTGGCCGGGTCGGCCCCACCCTGACCGTCGTCCCGGATATCGACCAGCAAGATGTCTCCTTCCCGCCGCACCACCACCTCCGCAAAGGCGGCGGCAGCGTGCTTGGCCACGTTGGCCAGCGCCTCCGTGACGACGAAGTACGCGAGCGCCTCGATCGTCAGCGACGGCCTGGGCTTGACGTCGACACGCAGCCGGATCGGCACCGGCGACCGCACCGCCACTCCCGACAGCGCCGCGTCCAGCCCGCGATCGGTCAGCACCGGCGGATGCAGCCCCCGGGTCAGGTCACGGATCTCGGTGATCGCCTGCATCGCCTCCGAGTGCGCCGTCTCGATCATCGCCCGCACCGTCGGCTCCCTGTCCCCGAGTCGGTTCTTCGCCCGGCCGAGCGTCATGGCCAGCGAGACAAGCCGCAGCTGCGCACCGTCGTGCAGATCCCGCTCCATCCGGCGCCGCTCGGCCTCCACCGAGTCGACCACCTGCTGGCGGCTCGTCACGAGCTGGCTGACGCGCTCCGCGAGCGCGCCGGTCTCCGAGCGCCCGAGCAGCGACCGCGCGAGCTCCCCGTCCAGAGCCGACGCCGCCCGCATCAGCACCGGCGACACGATCAGCAGGAGCAACACACCGATCGCCGCCACGACCGATGCCTTCGTCATCGTGTCGATCACGAACGGCCCGAGCTGCGCCTGCGACGCGGCGAACGCCGAGTAGTACACCGGCAGCGTGACCAGCACCGGCGGAACCGACCACGCGAACACGATCGCCGGGATCCATACCATTGCCAGCAGCAACAGCAACGCGTAGTACAGCAACTGCCGCCACAAACCGATGTCTGCCACCGCCGCCCGGGCGTCGCCGATCCGCGACCCGGTCGGAGGCGGTGGCACCAGCGGCAGGATCTCCTGGCCGCGAGTGATCCGCGCACGGGCCCGCTCCCAGCCGCTGATCGCGTAGACGAGCCGGTTCGCGCCGACGGTCAACGGAAGGCCGACGTACGCAAGCGGCCAGGCGAGGATCGCGACCGCGACCGCGATCAGCACGAGGAAGCCGGACGTGAGCACGACGACCGCGTCACCGAGCAGGTGAATGGTTGCCAACCACAAGTACGGCGAGCGCCAGAGCCGCCAGGGCGTCCGGGGAACCGGACTCGCAGCAACCGTCATCCGGACCACCTCCCCGTGTCAGCGCCTGCTTGCCATCACAACTTACGTGGTCGGTCCGGCCGAGCGGCATGAGGCCAACCCACGGACCCGACCGGGGGTTATCCCCACCCACGTTCGTGGGCTGGCCGCAATGTGCCGAACAGGCGAAACGCGGATTCTCGAAGGCATGACGACGACAGCGATCAGCAGCCCCGGCGACCTCGGCCGGGCCATGGACGGACGGCTCGGGGACGCGATCGACGACCGCGTGGCCGACGCGCTCGACGACTACATCGCCGAGGGCCGGCTGGACGGCCGGATCCGCGCCCGCCGCTCACCCGGCGGCCTGGCCGCACTGGTCGCGGCCGGGACGGCGGCAGTGCTGCTGCCCTGGTGCCTGATTCTCGCCGCCACACTGCCGAGCACGTACCAAACGAGCCACTGGAAGCTCACCTGGATCGGGCTCGACTGCGCCACCGCGATCGCCGCCGGCCTCACGGCGTACCTACTGCACAAACGCAGCAGGTACGCCGCTCTGACCGCGATGGCCGCCGGCACGCTGCTCACGGCCGACGCCTGGTTCGATGTGAGTACGGCGACCGCCGGCTTCGACCGCACCCTCTCGCTGACCGAGGCTCTCCTCCTGGAGCTGCCACTCGCCGTCTGCGCCTTCGTGGTCGCCGCCCGTGAACTCAGACGATGAGCTCCAGGACCGGACCTTCGTGCAAGGCTCGATAGACCTTGTCCCGCAGGACGTTGGCCTCCGCGTCGGTGAGCGTGCGATCCACCGGCCGAAGGACCAGCCGGACCAGGAGATTGCGTTGTCCCGGGCTCATCCGGAGACGCTCACGGGCACTCGCCGGCAAGTCGTCGTACGGCGTTTCGCCCAGCACCTCCAGCGACTCCGCGGCATCGGCATCCGCCCCGAGCGCGGCGCGCACCTTGTCGCCGAGCACCTCCGCCGACACGTCCGTGCCCTCGTCCACCACGACGGACAGGTCGCGCCGGACCGGCGGCATCGACGAGACCGCCTTGTAGGGCAACAGGTCCAACATCTGCCCCGCCACCCGCGGATCCGTCGAGCGGAGCAACCGGATGTCCCGGATCCCCTTGCGGAGCATCAGCAGCCGATCCAGCCCCGGCCCCATCGCGAGTCCGGTCCAGCTGTCGTCCAGCCCGGCCATCCGCAGGACGTGCGGCGCCGCGACCCCGCACTCACCGATCTCGATCCACTGATCGTCCAGCAGGACGTCGATCTGACGCCCGTGGATCGTGTACGGGTGGATCGCCGGCACGGTCCGGTAGGTCTGCCCGGGCAGGACGGTGTCGACCAGCCGGGCGATCATGTCCTCCAGCTCCGGCTCCCCCAGCGTCACATTCCGGCTGAGCCGCCACAGGTCGAGCTGATGCGGCGTACCGGTGTGCTGCCAGTCGACCGAGTCCCGGCGGTAGCAGATGCCGGCACAGATCATCAGCACGTCGGACGACTCCGAGGCGGCGAGCTCCCGCAGCGCGGGCGGGATCATCGCCGACGTGTGACTGCGCAGCACCTCGTTCTCCGATACGTACCGGGTGTAGCGAGCCTCCCGGGTCACCGCGTCGGTGGCGTAGCCGAGGTTGTCGTAGTTGTCGGCCAGCGAGACGGCGGGATGATCGCGGCGGGTCCAGATTTCGGTGTACGGCCAGGCCGCGCCGAGTGCGGTGCGGATCGAGTCGACGACGAGCTGGACCGCGTGTGGGCCCTGGGCCGGATCGGTGAGATCGCGCAGCGCGAGGGCAGAATGCAGTTCTTCAACGGTGAGGACAGACATGGGTTTCTCTCCAGGATGACGGTCTCGACGGGGGTCCACCCCGGTCGGCCGCGGTCACCTCAGGAGAGAGCGCAGCAGCAGCTCACCCCGTCGGCACCGTCGTGCCGGCCGGGGCGCAGAAATCGCCGCCCGTGCTGCGTCATGTGTCTCATCGTACCGGGCGGCTCCCAGCCGCGCCGCGGAATTCGGACCGGCCGCGGAACCGGCGGGTGCGACGATGGGCCGCATGCGATGGATCGACACCCTGGAAGGCGCGGCCGCCGGGAAGTTGCCGGAGGCCGTGCACCGCTACTTCCGGCAGGGCTCGGCCGGCGGAGTCAGTGTCGGCGAGGCCACCGCCGCCTGGTCGTCGTACCGGTTCCGTCCACACGTGCTGAACGACGTGTCCACCATCAGCCTCGGTACGACGGTGCTCGGCACCCCCGTCGAAGCGCCGATCCTGGTCGCGCCGTCGACGATGCAGCGGATGGCCGACCCCGACGGCGAGATCGCGATGGCGCGCGGCGTCAGCGCGGCGGGATCGGTCCTCGGTGTCTCCAGCAATGCCGGCACGACGTTCGCCGAGCTCGGCGCGACAGGTGTCCCGTGGTGGCTGCAGATCTACGTCGTACGCAATCGGGAGATCACGCTCAGGATGCTCGACGCCGCGGTCGCCGCCGGGGCGCGGGCGATCGTGCTCACCGTCGACACTCCGGTCGTCGGGCGCAAGGAGGACGAAGGCGAGACGGTCTGGGATCTGGCGCAGCCGGGCCAACTGCTGGCCAATCTCCCCGACGGCGACTGGACGGACGACGACCTCGCGAAGGCCGACGATCTGAACCCCGACGTGATCGGCCGGCTCGCCGAGCGCACCGGCCTGCCCGTCGTCGTGAAGGGGGTACTGCGCGGCGACGACGCGAAGCGCTGCGCGGACGCGGGTGCCGCCGGCATCATCGTCTCGAACCACGGCGGCCGTCAGCTCGACGGCTCCGTCGCCACCGCACAGGCCCTGCCCGAAGTGGCCGAGGCCGTCGCCGGAAGCAGCCTCGAGGTGTACGTCGACGGCGGTATCCGCCGGGGCGAGCACATCCTCGCCGCCCTCGCGCTCGGCGCCCGCGCGGTCTTCGTCGGCCGTCCCGCGCTGTGGGCGCTCACGGTCGGCTCGTCCGGCGGCGTCACCCGGCTGCTGTCCGACCTTGCCGAGGAGCTCGACCACACCCTGCGGCTGGTCGGTGTCTCGTCGCCGTCGTCGCTGACACCGGACCTCGTCACGTCGGCGGGGCCGAGATGAGCTTGCGCATCGTCGGCCTGAACGCGTTCCTGCCGGGTTTCCGGCTCGTGCACGAGTTCGCCGAGCGCAACGGTCACGAGGTGGTGCTGGTGGTGACGCTCCCGGAGACCAGCAGGTACGGCGCCTCCGACCCGATGGTCGCAGGGCTGCCGGAGAGCACGAACGTGCTGATCACCCGCAAACTCCGCACGGTAGCCGCGCCGGTGATCGCCGCACTGCGGCCCGATGTGATCATCTCGGCCGCGTTCCCCCGGCTGATACCGGGCGAGATCCTCGACCTACCGAAGTACGGCGCGGTCAACTGCCACCCGTCACCGCTGCCCGCCGGCCGCGGACCGACACCGCAGCGGCTGATCTACGAAGGTGACGAGCGGGTCGGGGCCACGGTGCACCGGACCGCCGCCGAGTTCGACACCGGCGCGATCCTCGCCCAGCGCATCGCGCCCTTGCCCGACGACCTGAACGGCACCGGGCTCATGCGGTCCTGGCGCACCCTGCTCAGCGAATGCCTCGACGAGGCCGTGCCGCGACTCGTCGCCGGCGATCCCGGCGAACCGCAGGACCCGTCCGCGGCCTCCGAAGCGCCGTTCTTCACCGACGCCGAACGCCTCCTCGACCCGACCGAGCCGTCCCGGGTGATCCGCCGCAAGGCCGCCGCCCTCAACGTCACCGCCCCCACCGCCCAGATCGAGCTCGACGGCTCCACCCGCCTGATCACCCGCACAGATCCCGCGGACGTCAGCAGCTCCGCCGAGCCAGGCACCGTCCTCGAGCACCACCCCGACGGCTGGACGATCCAAACCGCCGACACTCCCCTCCGCCTGACCCGCGCCTGACCACCCAGCCGCCGCCGATGGCGGACCCGTCGAGGCGTGAGAATTGGCGGCTCAGAAGAGCCAAAGTCCACGACTCGCGGTTTCGGGCCTCGACCATTCGCCACGACTCGGCGCAGCCGCGACCGGGTGGCGCCGGATCAGCGGGACGGCACCGGCGGGCAGCTCCGCAGGAGCCAAGGCGAATCCGCGGGGGCAACAGAAATGCCCCCGGGTGATCCCGGGGGCATTCTGATGACGATGCGAGGCTCAGGCCTCGGCCGACTCCTCGGCGAGGTTGCGGCTCAGGTTGGGGTCAACCTGGACGCCCGGCCCCATCGTGGTCGAGAAGACCGTCTTCTTGATGTACCGGCCCTTCGAGCTGGCCGGCTTCAGCCGGAGGATCTCCTCGAGCGCGGCGCTGTAGTTCTCCACCAGCTGGGCCTCGTCGAACGACGCCTTGCCGATGATGAAGTGCAGGTTCGCGTGCCGGTCGACCCGGAACTCGATCTTGCCGCCCTTGATGTCGGACACGGCCTTGGTCACGTCCGGGGTGACCGTACCCGTCTTCGGGTTCGGCATCAGACCACGCGGGCCGAGGACGCGACCGAGGCGGCCGACCTTGCCCATCAGGTCAGGGGTGGCGACGACCGCGTCGAAGTCGAGCCAGCCGTCGGTCACCTTCTTGATCATGTCGTCGTCGCCCACGAAATCGGCGCCGGCGGCCTTCGCCTGCTCGGCCTTCTCACCGGTGGCGAAGACGAGGACCCGTGCCGTCTTGCCAGTGCCGTGCGGAAGGTTGACGGTGCCGCGCACCATCTGGTCGGCCTTGCGGGGGTCGACCCCGAGACGCATCGCGACATCCACGGTGGAGTTGAACTTCTTGCTGCCGGCGGCGTCCTTGGCCAGCCGGATCGCCTCCAGCGGCGTGTACAGGTGATCGAAGTCGATCTTCTCCGCGGCGGCGCGGTAAGCCTTGCTGCGCTGTGCCATTACTGCTGTTCCTCTCTGGGGTGTGGTCTCCGGGCGGCGCTTCGCCCTGCCACTACTTCACGAAAAGTTGGGGTGCGATCAGCCGTCGACGGTGACGCCCATGGAGCGCGCCGTACCTTCGATGATCTTCATCGCGGCGTCGATGTCGCGGGCGTTCAGGTCCGGCATCTTGGTGGTGGCGATCTCGCGGACCTGGTCCTTGGTGATCTTGCCGACCTTGTCCTTGTGCGGGACAGCCGAGCCCTTCTGCAGACCGGCGGCCTTCTTGATCATCTCCGGCGCCGGCGGCGTCTTGGTGACGAAGGTGAAGGACCGGTCTTCGTAGATCGTGATCTCAACCGGTACGACGTTGCCGCGCATGGACTCCGTCTGGGCGTTGTACGCCTTGCAGAACTCCATGATGTTGACGCCGTGCGGACCGAGCGCGGTACCGACCGGCGGTGCCGGCGTCGCGGCACCGGCCTGGAGCTGCACCTTGACCAGGGCAGCGATCTTCTTCTTGGGAGGCATTCTGTCGGGTCCTTAGACTTTCTGGATCTGGTTGAAGCTGAGTTCCACCGGGGTCTCCCGGCCGAAGATCTCCACCAGGGCCTTGATCCGCTGGGCCTCGGCGTTGATCTCCGTGACTGTGGCGTGCAGGGTCGCGAACGGCCCGTCGACCACCATGACCGAGTCTCCGACACCGAAGTCGGCGACCTCGACCTTCTTCTTGGCCGCGGTCTTGGCGGGTGCGGCACCGGCTTCGGCTGCCGCCGCCTCGGCCGCCGCCACGACGGCCGGAGCGAGCATCTTCTCCACCTCTTCGAGGCTGAGCGGGACCGGCTTCTGGCTGTTCCCGACGAAGCCGGTCACCGACGGCGTGTGCCGCACGGTCGACCAGGACTCGTCGGTCAGGTCCATCCGGACCAGCACGTAGCCGGGGAGCACCGTGCGCTTCACCATCCGGCGCTGCCCGTTCTTGATCTCGGCGACCTCCTCGGTCGGCACGATGATCTCGAAGATGTAGTCCTCCATGTTCAGGGAGTTGATCCGGTTCTCCAGGTTGCCCTTGACCCGGTTCTCCATCCCTGAGTACGTGTGCACGACGTACCAGTCGCCGATCTGCGACCGCAGCCGGCTGCGCAGCTCCTCGAGCGGGTCGCCCGGCTCCTCGGGCTCCGCCTCCGCGGCCTCCGCGTCGTCGTCCTCGGTCGCGGCGGCGGCTACCGCCAGCGCCTCGACGTCCGCGTCGTCCTCGGACTCGTCATCGTCGTCGGACTCGTCGCCGCTGGAGAAGACGACCTCGTCGTCGTCGGCCGGCACCTCGGCGGTGCTCAGCGGCGCGGTCTCCGCGGTCTCGTCGGCCAGCTCCTCGGCGGCTTCCTCGACGTCGTCGGCGGTCACGACCTCGGCGTCCTCGGCCTCGTCGGCCGCCGGGACCACCACGACCGGCTCGTCGTCGGACTCGTCGGCGTCCGCCCGCGGCGTCTCGTACTCGTCGTCGGCGGAGTACTCGTCGTCGTCCTCGTCGTCCGCGTTCTCGTCCTCGTCATCGTCGTCGAGGCCGGCGAACGGGTCGTCGTCATCGTCGTCGTCACCGAAGAGGTCGTCGTCGGTGGCGTTCTCGTCGAAATCGAGGTCGCCGTCGGAGTCGGATACGTCGAACTCGTCCTCCAGGTCGAGGACCTCGTCGTCGCGCTCGGACACGTCGTACTCCGTCATCTGTGGATCGGGTCTTGTTCTGCTTCGGGTCGGGCCGGGAGCCCGGGACCTACGGTCTGGATCGTGATGGGCGGCCTCAGCCGAAGATCTTGAACATCGCCCAGCCGAAGGCGAGGTCGAGGACCGAGACGATCGCGATCACGAACACCACGAAGGTCAGGACGACCACGAAGTAGGTGGAGAGCTGCTTGCGGGTCGGCCAGACGACCTTGCGGAGCTCGGCAACCACCTGGCGGTAGAAGCGCAGCAGGCCCCTGCCCTGCTTGCCTTCCGCAGGCTTGCCGGCGCCGGACGGTGCCGGGGTGCGCGTCTCCGTCACGACCTACCTCTTTCGCTAGCGGCGGCCTGACCGGCCCTGCGCCGGTCAGGATTTGCAGGGCACGAGGGACTTGAACCCCCAACCTTCGGTTTTGGAGACCGATGCTCTGCCAGTTGAGCTAGTGCCCTCTGCAATCCATCCGGACGCCGCGTCGGACCTGATCTCGGGCATGCCGGATCAGGGCCACCAACGCCCGGACCTAGAGAAGTGTACGGGGTCGGAGCCACCTGGTCGAACTCAGCCTCGACCTGGTCCTTTCCCGTACGACCACCCACCGGGCGCCGCACCGCGGTCAGAACAATACAGCCTCCAGATGGTCCCAACGGACAGCACCCCCGGCGCGTTCCCCGGCCCATCCTCTGAAACCCGCGCGCGGCGCCGTCCGGCGTGGTGCCAGGATGGTTCGTATGGGTTCCAGGATCTCGGCGCGGATCGGCGCCATCAGTGAATCGGCGACGCTGGCGGTCGACAGCAAGGCGAAGGCGCTCAAGGCGGCCGGGCGTCCGGTGATCGGGTTCGGCGCGGGCGAGCCGGACTTCCCGACGCCGGACTACATCGTCGAGGCCGCGGTCGCGGCGGCGAGGGATCCGAAGAACCACCGGTACAGCCCGGCCGGCGGCCTGCCGGAGCTCAAGCAGGCGATCGCCGACAAAACCAAACGGGACTCCGGCTACGAGATCGAGCCCTCCCAGGTCCTGGTCACCAACGGCGGCAAGCACGCGGTCTACAACGCGTTCGCGACGCTGCTCGACCCGGGTGACGAGGTGCTGCTGCCGGCGCCGTACTGGACGACGTACCCGGAGGCGATCCGGCTGGCCGGCGGCGTACCGGTCGAGGTGCTCGCCGACGAGTCGCAGAACTACTGCGTCACCGTCGACCAGCTCGAGGCTGCCCGGACGGAGCGGACCAAGGTCCTGCTGCTCTGCTCGCCGAGCAATCCGACCGGCGCGGTCGACACCCCGGAGGCGATCGAGGCGATCGGCCGCTGGGCGCTCGAGCACGACCTGTGGGTGGTCACCGACGAGATCTACGAGCACCTGACGTACGGCGACGTCCGGGCGACCTCGGTCCCGGTCGCCGTACCGGAGCTGGCCGACCGCACCGTCGTCCTGAACGGGGTCGCGAAGACGTACGCGATGACCGGCTGGCGGGTCGGCTGGATGATCGGCCCGAAGGACGTGATCAAGGCCGCGACCAACCTGCAGTCGCACCAGACGTCGAACGTCTGCAACGTCGCCCAGCGGGCCGCGCTCGCGGCGGTGTCGGGCGACCTGAGCGCGGTCGACGAGATGAAGGTCGCGTTCGACCGGCGCCGCCGGACCATGGTCCGGATGCTCAACGAGATCCCCGGCGTCGAGTGCCCGGAGCCGACCGGCGCCTTCTACGCGTACCCGTCGGTCAAGGGCGTCCTCGGCAAGGAGATCAACGGGCATACGCCGGCCACGTCGGCCGAGCTGGCCGACCTGATCCTCGACGAGGTCGAGGTGGCGGTCGTGCCGGGTGAGGCGTTCGGCGCGCCCGGGTACCTGCGGCTGTCCTACGCGCTCGGCGACGACGACCTGGCCGAAGGCCTCGGCCGGATCGCGAAGCTGCTGGGCTGACCAGTGGATTTCGCCGGTCGGGTAGGGCCTCGGTAACCTTCGGTAATGACGCAGCGGGATCTGCGGGTGCTGCCGAAAACACACCTGCATCTGCACTTCTCCGGGTCGATGCGGCACCTGACGCTGGTCGAGCTGGCGGACAAGCACGGCGTCCGGCTGCCGGACGCGCTGCGAACCGACTGGCCGCCGGAGCTGTCGGCGGCGGACGAGCGCGGCTGGTTCCGGTTCCAGCGGCTGTACGACATCGCCCGCTCGGTGCTGCGGACCGAGGACGACGTCCGGCGCCTGGTCCGTGAGGCGGCCGAGGACGACCGGGCCGACGGCTCGCGCTGGCTGGAGATCCAGGTCGACCCGTCCGGGTACGCGAACCGCTTCCACGGGATCACCGAGTTCACCGACCTGGTGCTCGACGCCGCCCGCGACGCGGCCGCGTCGACCGGCATCGCCGTACAGGTGGTGATCGCCGCGAACCGGACGCGGCATCCGCTCGACGCCCGCACACTGGCCCGCCTCGCGACGCAGTACGTCGGACGCGGCGTGGTCGGGTTCGGCCTGTCGAACGACGAGCGCCGCGGGACGACGTCGGAGTTCGAGCCGGCCTTCCGCATCGCGCGGAGCGCCGGGCTGCTCGCGGCGCCGCACGGCGGCGAGCTGTGCGGTCCGGCCACCGTGCGCACCTGCCTGGACGAGCTCGGCGCGGGCCGGATCGGCCACGGCGTCCGCTCCGTCGAGGACCCCGATCTGCTGAAGCGCATCGTCGACGCGCAGATCGCCCTCGAGGTCTGCCCCGCCTCGAACGTCTCGCTCGGCGTCTACCGCCGCCCCGAGGACGTCCCCCTCCGCGCGCTGTACGAGGCGGGCGCCCGGATCGCGCTCGGCGCCGACGACCCGCTGCTCTTCGGCTCCCGCCTCGCCGAGCAGTACGAGACGGCCCGCACCGTGCACGGCTTCACCGATTTGGAGCTGGCCGACCTGGCTCGCGGCTCGGTCCTCGCCTCCACCGCCCCACCCGAGGTCCAGAAGACCCTCCTCACCGAAATCGACGAATGGCTCGGAGCTCCGGCCGCGATCCCGGTCTGACCTACCTGGCTCGCCACGGCCAGACCGAGTGGAACGTGGCGGGCCGCCGTCAGGGCCGGCTCGACTCGCCCCTCACCCCGCTCGGCGTCGAGCAAGCCCGCCGGAACGGTGTCCTGCTGACCGGTGAAGGCGTCGATGCCGTGTTCGCCAGCCCGCTCGGACGGGCGCGGGCGACGGCGTCGATCATCGCCGCGCAACTCGGGCTGGAGATGCGGGTCGTCGACGATCTGGCGGAGATCGACCACGGGGCGTGGTCGGGGCTCGGCTCCGCGGAGATCGATGCGCGGTGGCCGGGGCAGCGGGAGGCGCGGGAGCGGCAGAAATACACGTACCGGTTTCCGGGCGGTGAGAGCTACGCGGACGGCGAGGTGCGCGCGGCGCGGGTCCTGGAGGAGATCGGGCGCAGCGGCGCGCGGCGACCGTTGGTCGTGTCGCACGAGATGGTCGGGCGGATGCTGTTGCGGCAGCTCGGCGTACCGGACGCGCTTCGTACCCGGCAGCCGTCGGACGTGGTTTATCGGGTGGGCGCGGGCGGTGCGGTCGAACGGTTGTCGAGTTCCGGATAAGTGCTGGTTGCGTTCCGGTTCAGGTCATTGTCCGGGCGTCGGCGCGAGCCTAACTTTGCGTACATGACGCCGACGAAGATCCTGCTGCCAGAAGACGAGCTCCCGACGCGTTGGTACAACGTGCTTCACGACCTGCCGACGCCCCCGCCACCGGTGCTGCATCCGGGCACCGGCCAGCCGATCGGGCCGGACGACCTCACGCCGCTGTTCCCGATGGACCTGATCCTGCAAGAGGTCTCCCAGGAGCAGTACGTCGACATCCCGGGCGAGGTGCTCGACGTCTACCGGCTGTGGCGGCCCAGCCCGCTGTATCGCGCGCATCGGCTGGAGAAGGCGCTCGACACCCCGGCCCGGATCTACTACAAGTACGAAGGCGTCTCACCGGCCGGCTCCCACAAGCCGAACACGGCTGTCCCCCAGGCGTACTACAACGCCAAATCCGGCGTCCGGAAGCTCACCACCGAGACCGGCGCCGGCCAGTGGGGCACGGCGCTCGCGTTCGCCTGCGCGCAGTTCGGGTTGGAGTGCGAGGTCTGGCAGGTGCGCGCGTCCTATGACCAGAAGCCGTACCGGCGGACGATGATGCAGGTCTTCGGCGCCACCGTGCACCCGAGTCCGTCGGAGCTGACCGAGGCCGGGCGGAAGATCCTCGCCGGTGACCCGGACTCCACCGGTTCGCTCGGGATCGCGATCAGCGAGGCGGTCGAGGCCGCCGTGCAGGACCCGGAGGTGCACTACGCGCTCGGCTCGGTGCTCAACCACGTGCTGATGCATCAGACCGTCATCGGCGAAGAGGCGCTGATGCAGCTCGCGATGGTCGGCGAGACCGCCGACCTGATCGTCGGCTGCACGGGCGGCGGGTCGAACTTCGGCGGCCTGGTGTTCCCGTTCCTGCGGGAGAAGTGGGCAGGCCGGATGTCGCCGGTGGTGCGCGCGGTCGAGCCGGCGGCCTGTCCGTCCCTCACCCAGGGCACGTATGCGTACGACTTCGGCGACACCATCGGGATGACGCCGCTGATGAAGATGCACACGCTCGGCCACGATTTCGTCCCCGACCCGATCCACGCCGGCGGCCTGCGGTACCACGGGATGAGCCCGCTGATCAGCCACCTCTACGAGACCGGCGAAATCGAGGCCGTGGCGAAACCGCAGTCCGAATGCTTCGCCGCCGGCGTCCAGTTCGCCCGCACCGAGGGCATCGTCCCGGCGCCCGAGCCGACCCACGCGCTCGCGGCCGCGATCGAGGAAGCCCAACGCTGCAAGGAATCCGGCGAGGAGAAGGTCATCCTCACCGCGCTCTGCGGCCACGGCCACCTCGACCTGGCGGCGTACGACGCCTACCTGTCCGACGCCATGACCGACCGCAGCTGGGAGGACGCCGACATCCAGTCAGCCGTCGCCGAAGCTCTCACCCGCCTGCCCGCCGTCAACTGACGATCGAGCACCTGCCGACCGCCGGCCTCAGCGGCCCCCGCGCTTCCACCAAGGCTTGGGCCGCTTGGCCACCGCAGTGAGCCAGTCCTCCGGGATAGCCCAACCACGGGAGGCCAACGCGTCGAAGTACTCAGCCTTCAGGCTGTCTGGCAGCCAGTAGGTCGCCTTGTGGCTGCCGGACGCCTCGAAGTACGTCGTGCGTTGGCGACTGCTCCACACCGTGGCCTGACTCGAGCAGTAGGCCAGGCGTACGTAGTCCCAGCGCGCCTGCTCGTCGTCCATGTCGAAGCCGCGCTCGACGACGCGACCTTTGGCGCGCGGTTCCTGCTCGATCTCCTCGATCAGGTTCTGCACCAAGGCACGGTCGTCGGTCAGCGCCTCCGGCAACTGCAGCCCGACCGGATCCAGCACCACCGCGCCGAACCGCGGCCGCGCCACCTCCAGAAACACCTCGAGCAGCGCGAACGCTTCCTCCACCCGCCCGAACCGATCCAGCTCGGCGTGCAGCGTCGTCACGGCTTCCTCGGGCACCCCACAACTCTAGACGGGACCGGTCCGCGAGGGGCTTCCCCTATCTGCCCCGGGATGCCCCGCATTCTCACGCTCAGCAACCGCCCAAGCAGGCCGAAATCATCGCCGATTCGCGCGCCACCCGCCATCCGGGGCGACCGAAATCCCCTTTTTCCACAGGGATTCGGGGCAGATCGGGGCAGCGTGGGGCAGATCGTCCACAAGACCTGATTTCGTGGTCGCAGAGGGTGTTCAGCGCCTTACAGTTACCGCCATGTCAGGGCCGAACGAGTTCCTCCGCGAGGCGCGGGAACGCACACCATCACGACGTGCACCGGGCGAACACATGTCCCGGAGCGAACTTGCCGACACGATCTGCGCGTGGCTCTGGGACACGACCGAGATCAAGTACGACCTCGACGGGCACTACATCGCCAAGCTCGAGCGTGGCGCGGTCCGCTGGCCGGGCGCTGCGTACCGATCCGGCCTGCGCCACGTGCTCGGCATCGCCTCGGACAGCGAGCTCGGATTCTTCCCACCCGCCGGCGTCGCCCTCAACGAGACCGAGCCGACGCCGCCCTCGTCGATGGTCGGCCACGACGACGACCTGGTGAACGCCGGCGACGAGTCGATCGCGCTGCTGTCGTACGCCGAGGAGTCGAACGTCGGCGATCTCACCGTCGAGCAACTGCACGCCGACATCGAGCGGATCGCGCAGTCCTACCTCCGAACGCCGATCAGGCCGTTGTTCGTCAAGAGCCGGGCGATCCGGGACCGCGCGTTCGCACTGCTGGCCGGCAACCAGGCGCCCCGGCAGTCCCGCGACCTGTACGCCGCGGCCGGCTGGGCGATCACCCTGCTCGCCTGGATGTCGGTCGACCTCGGCCGCCCGGACATCGCCGAGGGCCACACCCGGACGGCCTGGGCTTGCGCCGAGGCCGCGGACCACGACGTACTGCGAGGCTGGATCCGCGCGACCCAGCACACCGCGGCGTACTGGCAGGAGGACTTCGCGCGCGCGGCGGCGTACGCCGAGGACGGCCTGCGGTACAACGCCGGCACCGCACGGCTGTTCCTCGCCAGCGCCGCGTCCGTCGACCTCGCCCGCCTCGGACGCACGGACAAGGCCCGCGCACTCCTCGACATCGCCCGGACCATGGTCGTCCGCCCCGCCGAATCCGAGCCGGGCGGAGTCCTGCTCTGTACGCCGGAACGCGCCGAAGGACTGTGGGCGAACACGCACCTGGCGTTCGGCGACGTGCGACTGACCTCGGACCACGCCGACCACAGCATCGCCCTGTTCGAAGCTGTCCCGTACGCGCTGCGAAACGCAGGCTCCGAACGCATGGCCCGCCTGCAGCAGGCGAAGGCCCGGCTGCTCCTCGGCGAGTTCGACGGTGCGATCGAGGCGGCGGAGCCAGTGCTGCTGGTTCCGCCGGAGTACCGGGTTCGGCCGTTGATCCAGCGCGCCGCGGAGGTCGCGGCCCTGACCACGCCGTACGTCCGGAGCCCGAAGGGCCGGATGCTGCGGGACCGGGTCGCCGACTTCACCCAACGGACAGGGCTCCCGACCCGCCCGGAGTCCCCCGACCGACGACCCGTGCTCGAGGAGCAGACATGATCAGTGAAGTCCGCGATCACTGGTACTGGCGCCCGAACTGGCGTCCCGGGCGGTCCTTCTACACCTGGCACGTCATCTTCCCCGACGACGCCGTGTTGACCGATCTGCACGGGGCGTATCAGCGGCTGGTGGGTTCGCTGCCCGGGATCACGCCGGTACCCGTGCAGTGGCTCCATTTGACGCTGCAGGGGATCGGGTTCGCGGACAAGGTGCCGCAGGCGGATCTCGCCCCGATCATCGAGGCGGCGCAACGCCGGCTCGAACACTTCCGGCCGTTCGAGATCAAGCTCGGCCCCGCGGTCGTCGACGTCGAGAGCCTGCAACTGCCGGTCACCCCTGTCGACCGCCTCCGCCGCCTCCGCGCCCAACTCCGCGCCGCCGTCACCGACGTCTGGGGCCGCGACTCCGTCCCCACCCTCCCCGAACTCGACCCCCACGTCTCCCTCGGCTACTGGAACCAGCCCGCTCCCGCCGCCCCTCTCCGCCAACGCGTCAACGCCCTCCCCGGCGGCACGGCCACCACCCACCTCACACGAGTCACCCTCCTCAACCTCAACCGCGACAACCACCAGTACGAGTGGACCCCCCACGCCACCCTCGACCTAGGAGCCCGGGCCACCGAGACAGGAGCCAACCCATGAACCCACGCCCCCTGTCCAGCGCCCATGGACTCGCACACCTTCCAGACCACCGCCCCACCACAGCCGGCCCCACCCGCCTCAGCCCGACCAACCGCGACCAGAGCCGATACCAGTCGACCACCCACGCGAACCTCCACCAGGAGTCCGAGGCAAACAAGACAGGACCAAACCGATGAAACCGCGCGCCCTGTCCGGCAGCCTCGCCTCACCGATCGCTCAGGCGTGCCTGGACTCCGGCACCTTCAAGACCACCAGCACCACCACAGCCGGCGCCGCTGACGCCAGCCTCCGCCACGCGGTCCGGGCCAACGAGACAGGAGCGAATTGATGACACAGCGGGCCCTGTCCGGCGACTTTGCCTCGTTGGTCGTTCGAGCGCTCCTGGACTTTCGTACTCTCTGGACGACGCATGATCTGGTGACGACTACCGGCGTTCCCGTGCAGAGCATCCGCCAGGTGGTCAACCGACTCGAGCACGACGGCCTGGTTGAGCGTCGGGCGCCTGGAGTCATCTCGGTCCCAAGCTGGCTCACGCTGCTCCGCCGGTGGAACCAGGACGTGCGCTTCAGCCACGACGTCAGCGTGACGTACTGGCGCAGCAAACAAGGCACCCAGTCGGTCCTGGACCGCATACCAACATCTGAACTCCGCCACGCAGTCAGCGGCTGCCATGCGGCAAGGCTGTGGGCTCCCGAGACACCAGTCGGACCGACCGTCATCTACACCCCAGACGCGCAAACAGCCGCCACGGTGTGGGAGCTAGTACCAGCCAGAACCAAGACGATCGTCCTGGCCGAACCACCAGCCGACGTCGTCTACACCCGCACCCGAAAAACCGACACAGGCCTCCGCCTAGCCGCCCCCACTCAGGTCCTGGCAGACCTGATGACCGGAGCAGCCAAGTCCCCCACCGCCGCCGGTCCCCTCCTCACCTGGATGCTCCGCCACGAACTGGACTGGCGCTACTAATCTCCCCGCCGATGCGGCCGCACTCCCCTGCGGCCGCACCGGCAGCACGCTCCACAGCCGCCTCACCAGCACAACCGACCCGGCGACCCACCTGGCCCACCGCATCACGCCCACCCGCCGCCGCACCCAAGAGCCGGCAGCACAACCCAGGCCTGCCCCCACCCGCACAACCTCGGACAGCCCGGTAGCCGGAGCCACGCGGGCCACCCCAACGGCCCGAGGTCCCGACCAACTGGGTGCCCTGGCGGGAGCAGGCTCAAGCCAGCCTGTCGGCGCAAAGCCCACAGCCCCGTCAACCGGACGCCCTGGCACGAGCAGGATCAAATCGGTCTGTTGGAGACGGGCCCGTTGCTGGACGCCGTCAACGGGCACCGCTTCGACGCGGTGTCGCGCGCAAAGCCCACGGCACAGACTCGCCCGGCGGTAGCCGCCAGCCTCAGGAGCTGCCGGCTGCCAGCGCCTGAGGCTGCTGGTCGGCGTGGGTTCCGGTAGCCCCCGTGGCAGCCGGGTCAGCCACGTATGCCCCGGTCGCTCGGGTAAGCCCAGCCGCACGCCAACCCCGCCCGCCCTCACCACCGCACACCCCGGACAACCCAGCCGCTCGGCAAGCCCACCCGCTCTCACCACCGCGCGCCCCGGACAACCCGGTCGCTCGGTAAGCCTGGTCTCTCACCGCCGCACGGCCCGGATAGCCCGGACGGTCGCGCGGCCCCGGCTATTGGGCGACCGGGGCGCACGTGTGAGCTTCCGGACGTGTGGGTGGCATGGGTGTTTGGTGCTGGGCGCCTGGGTGGCTAGTAGGTGCGGATGGAGACCACGTGGGCTCTCGGGGCGCCGTTGGTCTCGTGGGTTGTTAGGCGTAGGTGGGTGGCTTGGGTGGGGGTTTGGAGGTGGTGGTGCTGGGTGCGGTGGTGGTTCGCGGTTACCTGGGCGAGCTGTTGCCACGGGCCGGAGCCGTTGCGGATCTCCAGGTCGTACGCGGACAGGAGAGTTGGTAAGGACTCGAACGGGGTGCGGTGGTGGTGGAGGTTGATGAGGTCCTCTTGGACGTCCGCGTCCAGGACGACGACGATTTCGGAGAGGGTGACCGGCTCGGGCCAGGTGAGTTCCAGCCAGGGGTTGGGGTCCCATGCCAGGTCCTCGGAGGACCACAGGTTCGGCCCGCCGTACGGGCGTGCGTAACCGCCGATCACCTTCTCGGGTGTGTACGCCGATGTCTCGCCGAGGCGGATGCATAGGCCGGCGCGCGGCAGGATGTGCTTCCAGGCGCGGAACTGCTCGGTCCACTGCTCGTCCGGCGCCGGCTCGCGGCGGGTGAAGTGGATCGTCCCAGGGAGCCCCGTCGACGCGGTGTGCACCGAGATGTCCGGGGTGCTGCGCAGGACGACGAACGCGTTCGACGGAGCCGACGGGCGCCAGGCCAACGGGATCTGGATCCAGCGCTTTTCGCCGGCCGGTACGTCGACGGTGCAGGAGTCGACGAGCTGGGCAGGTAGGTAGTTCTGCGGCTTCACCGGATCGTGGAGCTCGACCGTCAACGACCCGCCGCTGGAATCGACGAGCAGCTCAAACCCGTCCAGGGCCGGGTCAACCGGGACGACCATCCCGAGGTCGGCGGTCAGCGGCAGCGTCCCGGACGACACCTCGAGCGCAGGCCGTGTCAGCGTGGAGGACGCCGTCACGCTCGCCGACAGCGAGAGGTTCGCCGGATCGTCGTCGACGACGCCGAGGACCGACGAGTCGGCGCGGGTCAGTGCGTGCTTCATCAGGTCGAACCGGTCGTGCGCCAACTCCCGCGGCGTCAGGCCGTTGCGCAGGGCAACAGACGCGCCGATCCCGGCCGCTTCGCCGAGCAGTGCGCAGGTCGCCATCACCCGGGTGGTACCGAACGCGACGTGACTCGCGCTGATGTTCCGTCCGGCCAGCCACAGATTCCGCACGTTCCGGGAGTACAAGGAACGCAAGGGAATGTGGTAGTTCCCGTCCGGATGCCAGTGCTTCGACCCGCGCTCGGACGCGTACACACCACCCGGCGGGTGCAGGTCGATCGACCAGCCGCCGAAGGCCACCCGGTCGTCGAACTCGGTCTGCTCGAGGATGTCGTGCTGGGTCAGCACGTGGTCGCCGAGGAAACGCCGGTACTCACGTTTTCCGGGGACCGACCCGATCCATTCCAGGGTCAGGTTGTCCGCGTCGAACCGCCCGGAGTTCTTGATGTAGTCCCAGATCCCGTACACGACCGCCTGCAGCTCGTCGCGGATCGCCTCGTTGTCGTCGACGACGTCCAGCTCGCCGCCCCACTCGATCCACCAGAACGCGCAGCCGTTCATGTCCGTGCGGATTACGCGGCGTTCCGGAATCGCGGTTTCCGTGACGTCCCGCGCGAACGACGGCGGCACGAACCGGACCGTTTCCCCGGCGTCCTTGCTGTAGAAGAGAATCGTGCTGCCGAGCGTGTTCGAGTCCGGCACGTCGGGCGCCCACGACTCGTCGTACTGCGCTCGCGGCTCCCGCCCGGTGCGGAAATCGGCGCCGGCCAGCATTCCGACGAGCCCGTCGCCCGAGCAGTCGACGAACACCGGGCTGACGAAGCGGATTTCCTTCTCGGATCCCATCTGCCAGCCGGTCACCGACCGGATCTCACCGTCCGCGGCCTCCACGGTCCGCACGTCGGTGTTCAGGTACAGCGTGATCCGCGGTTCGGCGCGGACCGCCTCCAGCAGCACCAGGTCCCAGTAGTACGGGTTTCCGAGCGGATTCCGGAACTGGTTCTCGACGAACAGCTCGCCCATCACGCCGGTCTCCCGCGCGAAGCTCTGGACGCCGTGCGCGGTGGCCCCGCACACCCACACCCGGACCTCGCTGGACGAGTTCCCGCCGAGCACCGGCCGGTTCTGCACCAGTGCGACGGTGCTGCCCTGCCGTGCGGCGCCGATCGCCGCGCAGATCCCGGCGAGCCCGCCGCCGACGACGGTCAGATCGGTCTGGACCTCGAGCTGCTGCATGCATACCCCTCTAGGTGTCTCGCTGGACGACGGGCTGCCCCGGCCCGTTCGGATGATGTGCGGTCAGGTGGTCGGGCACCCGCTGTGCGACCAGGACGAACAACAGGCCGGCGGTCAGTACGTCGCTCGCGCGGCCGGCGAAGAACTCGGTCCAGTTCGCGCCGTTCGGCGTACCGGTGTCGAGCGTGACGTCGGCGATCCGGCTGATCGGTGCGTCCGGCATTCCGGTGATCGCGACCGTGAGCGCGCCCTCCTCACCGGCCCGCTTGACGAAGTCGAGCGTGGTCGCGTCGGTGCCGGACCGGGTCACGGTGAGCGCGACGTCGCCCTCGTCGAGCAGACCGGCACCGATCTGCGAGGACTGCGGACCGTCGAAGAACCACACCGGGATCCCGATCCGCAGCAGCCGGATGTACAGCTCGCGTGCCGGGATCGCATCGCCCCACTCGCCGTAGATATGCGTCCGCCGGGCGCCGGCGATCGCGTCCGCGACTCGGGTGGCCGCGGTCAGGTCGATCGCAGCCAGCGCGTTCCGCAACGCGTTCGCCTGCGTCGACGCGAGCACGTTCAGCACCTGCTCGGGCGGATCCGCCGGGCCGATCGCCGACCCGATGTCGCTGGCCCAGCCGGCTTCCAGGCCGCGGCCGACCTCCATCGCCAGCGCGGCCCGCAGCGCGGGATACCCGGCGTACCCGAGGTGGGTGGACAACCGAGTCACGGTGGCCGCCGAGGTCTGCGCGGTCTCGGCCAGCTTGGTGATCGAGCCGCGCGCGACCTCGTCCGGGTTCGCCAGGATGTGTTCGGCGACCCGCTGCATCGCCCCGTTCAGCTCGGGGAGCGCCCGCTTGACCAGTTGCAGCGGACTCGGACTACCGGCTCGTTCCATCGAGGAATCCATTCCGTGATCATCACGTATAGACGAACTGGGCACTTGCGACGCCGTCCGCGTCGCTCACCACGCGTACCCAGTGCGCACTGAACCCAGGCGGGAAGACGTGTGACCGAACCTGCCCCGGCTCGACCGTCAACGTCTCCACCGCACCGAACCGGCCGTGGCCGTGGAAGTCGATCTCGACCGTGATCGTCAGCGGCGTCGCGGAGAAGTTCTCCAGGTGCAGGCACTTTCCGTCGAATCCCGTCATCAGGTACGGGTCGGACGGAACGCCGGCGGAAACCGGTGTTTCCCACCACGGCCCGCCCCACCCGGCCGGCTTCCCGAAGCTCCACAGGTCGTCGGTCTTGCCGAACCACAGGCCGGACTGCGGCTCGGCCGTCGTCGGGTTCTGGCCGTGGCTCGGGGACGCGTTGTCCGCGCCCGCCACCAGCAGTCCGCGCCACGAGCAGAAGTCGCCGAGCACCCACAGGTGCGTCGAGATCGGGCGGATGCCCCAGACCCGCCCGCCGTACGCCCATGGCGACACCTCGTAGAACATCCCGTGGTGGTCCATCAGCAGCCGCTCGTGCTCGACCTCGCGGATCCGCGGCCATTCTGTCTGCCACTTGTGGTCGAAGCAGTGCGACGCCTTCGGCAGCCGGTAGCGCGTCCATTTCCGGTCCGATTCGGTGAACACCTCGAGGATCGCCGACGCCCGGTCCCAGCCGGTCGCGAAGATCGTGCCGCCGAACTCGTGCCGCCCGCCGATCGCGGTGAACGGATCCTCGCGCAGAATCCGCCACTGCGTACCGTCGTACTCCGCCAGCCGGCCGCGCGACCGCTCGCCCGCCCATTCCGGCTCCGAGTACTCGTTCGAGCACACCACCAGCCGGCCGAAGCTCGTGTAGCAGTCCTTGTAGTGCACCTTCATCTCGCCGTCGGTGCCGAGCTCGTCGTTGAGGTCGAAGAGCTGGGTGCACTCGTACGTCGTGACGTCGAGCTCGAACAGCTCACCCTCCATCGCGAGCACGTAGACGTGCGTGTCCGGCTTCGTCAGGTGCCGCGCCGTACCGCACACCCGCAGCGGCGCCAGCTCCGGGACCGTGACGATCTTGTGGTCCGCGGAAATCACGTGCGGTCCGAGGACCAACCGAGAGGTCGGAAAATGTACGAAACGATTCGTGTACGTTCCGTCCACGCCAAGAGTTTCCGGAACGATTTCCATCGACAGGTCGGCGTCGATCCGGCGCAGGCTCACCCCCGCACCGGACGCCGCCTTGTGGGAGTTGTAGTTCTGGACGTAGAGCTTCCCGTTCCACGGCATCAGCGACCCGACGCCGAGCTCGCTGCGCGGCGGACCGAAGTCGCCGATCTGGGCGAGATGCGGAAAGACACCGGAAATGTTCATTTGATCCCTGTATGCGTCATGGCCGCGATGAAGCGGCGTTGCAGGACGACGAAGACGATCAGCACCGGCACGATCGAGATCACCGAGGCGGCCATCGTCAGTCCGGGTGCGATCTGGCCCTGTTCGTCGACGAAGTTGGTCAGGCTGAGCGGCAGCGTGTACCGGTCCGGGTTGCTGATCAGCACCAGCGGTGTCTCGTAGTCGTTCCAGGACCACACGAAGGCGAGGATGCCGAGCGCGCTCATCACCGGTGTTGCCAACGGCAAGTAGATCCGGGTGAACACCTGCCACTCGTTCGCGCCGTCCATCCGGGCCGCCTCGGCGAACTCGGCCGGCTGGCTGACGAAGAACTGGCGCATCAGGAACGTGCCGAGCACGGTGAACATCCCCGGCAGGATCAACGCCCAGAGCGTGTCGTACAGCCCGAGCTTCTGGAAGTAGATGAACCGCGGGACGAGCAGCAGCTGTGCCGGGATGATCGCCGTCGCGAGGTACAGCAGGAACAACTTGTCCCGGCCCTTGAACGACATCCGCGCGAACGCGTAGCCGGCCATCGTCGCGGTGATCAGCTCGCCCGCGACCCGCAGCAGCGCGACGAACACCGAGCGGCCGAACGCCGGCAGCACCGAGGTCGCCCCGCTCAGTACGGTGCTGAAGTTGTCCCACTGGAACGGGTCCGGGATCCACTGCATCGGGATCTTGTACGCGTCCACGTCCGGCTTCAGCGCGGTCGAGATCATCCACGCGAACGGCGCCAGGAAAGCGATGGCGAGGATCCACAGCGGGATCCCCCAGATCCACTTGCTGTACTTCTTAGTCATTGAGGGCCCTCCCGCGCTGCGCCCGCCAGGTCACCAGGGTCAGGACCAGGACGCCGACGAAGGTCACCAGGCCGATCGCCGACGCGTAGCCGAACCGGTAGAACTGGAAGCCGGTCTGGTACATGTAGTACGAGATCGTGGTGGTCGCGTCGCCCGGACCGCCTGCGGTGATCAGCGCGATCAACCCGAATCCCTGGGACGCGCCGATGATCATCGTGACCAGCAGGAAAACGGTGGTCGGCAGCAGCGCCGGCCAGGTGATGACCCGGAACTTGGCCCACGCGGAGGCGCCGTCGATGTCGGCCGCTTCGTACAGTTGCCGCGGGGCGTCCTGCAGCGCGGACAGGTAGATGAGCGAGCAGTACCCGACGCCGCCCCAGACCGCCATCACGATCAGCGCCGGCAGCGCCCAGTGCGACGACGCGAACCAGCCGGGCTGTACCCCGAACACGTCGAGGACCTGGTTGACCAGGCCGGCTTTCGGGTTCATCAGCATCAGCCAGGTCATGCCGATCGCGACCACGTTGACGATGTACGGCAGGAAGAAGATCGCCCGGAGGACGGCGCGGCCCGGCAATGGGCGGTTCAGCGCGATCGCGAGCGCCAGGCCGAGGACGACGGTGAGCGGGACCGACACCGCGACGTACACCAGCGTCAGGCCGACCGCGTGCCAGAAGCCCGGGTCGCGGGCGATCGCGACGAAGTTGTCGATGCCGTTGAACGTGATCCCGCCGAGGCCGGACACCAGGTTCCAGTCGGTGAAGGCGAGTACGACCACGCTGATCAGCGGGATCAGCGTGAACGCGGCCACGCCGAGCAGGTTCGGGGCGATGAACAGGAAGCCGATCCAGCCGGACGGCCGGATCCCCGGTCCCTTCGCGGTCCGGGCCTCGGTACCGGCCGCGACGACGGTGGCGGTGGCCATCAGGGCCTCCTCTCGTTACGGGCGATCGCGGCGTCGGCGAGCCGCCGTACCTCACGGATCGCGATGCCCGGGTCCTTCTCGCCGAGCCAGCACAGGTCGCGCTGCTGCTTCATCGCCAGCGAGATCTCCGGGAACCCGGTCAGCCGGGTGTCGGTGGCGAGCTTCGGGTCCGACGCCAGGACGACCCGCCGGAACGAGTCGAGGTCGAAGTACTTGTCCGGTTCTTTTCCGAGCATTCCGGAAACGATCTGCTCGTCGGTGACGTTGCCGAGCGCCGGCATCTTGCCGCCCTTGAGCATCGGCGTCGCGCCCTCGGTCAGCCAGAACTTCACGAACGCCCAGGCCGCCTCGAACTTCGGCGACTTCGGGTTGACCATGATGAAGTTGCTGTACGAGCCGCCGTTCCAGTTCTCGCCGTCGACCGTCGGTGGCGGGGCGAACGCGACCTTGAAGTCGTGCGGGTACTTCTTCGAGTCGTACAAGTAGCGCAGGTTGAACGGGGCGGTCGACCAGAGGTGGAACTCCGCGCCCAGGAACGAGTTCTGCTGGTAGGCGTCCAGGCGCCGAGACAGCACCTCGGTCCACGGGAAAGCGGTGCCCTCGGCGATCATTTCCCGGCCGAGCCGGAAACCCTGCTCGAAGTGCGGATCACCGAAGTTGGAGCGGTTTCCGTCGTACCAGTAGTTCGGGCCGAGGGCGATCCGGGCGACGTCCGGGAGCGTGTACGTGCCGACCGTCTTGTCCGTCGTCAGTTTCCGGGCCGTCGCCCGGAACTCCTCGATCGTCCACGACTGCGGCAACTCGACACCGGCCTGCTGCCGGAGCTTCTCGTTGAACAGCACGAAGAACGGTTCGCGTGCGGTGGCGAGCGCCTTGACCTTGCCGTTGTCGATGTACGACCGCGGCTGCTCGGTGTCCAGAAACACCTGCAGGTCCGGATCCGCCCGCACCCGGTCGGTCAGGTCCGCCGCCAGTCCGGACCCGGCCCGCAGCGCCATCGCGGCCTGCGAATACGTGAAGTAGACGTCGATGTCGACGCCACCCTGGAGAGCGGTGTCGAGCTTGAGGTTGCCGCGGTCGTCGTTCACGAACCGCGTGTAGTTCACCTTGTACTGCGGAAACTTCGCCTGGAACGCCTTCACCACATCGGCCGGCCCCGACGCCGCCGGCACCCCGCCCCACACCTGCAGGGCCCCCGACCGCCCACCGTCCGCGCCGGAACACCCCGGCACGACAGCAGCGGCCAGCCCCGCCCCCACCCCGGCCAGCACCTCCCGCCGAGAAAAACTTTTGCGCCTCACACCACACCTCCCACCAGATTGCGCAAAAGATTAGCGAGAGGAGGCCTTCTTGCCTAGAGGTCGCGTAAATCTTTTTCAAGCACGCCCGAGGGCGCGACAGGCCGGACTGAGGGCCTCAGAAGGTGCAGTTCACCAGCACGGGCTCGTTGACGAGGGTGATGTCGAAGGACTGCCGCACCTGGGTCCGGACGTGCGTGGCCAGGGTGAGGAGCTCCTTGGCGGTCGCCTGCCCGCGGTTGGTGAGGGCCAGCGTGTGCTTGGTGGAGACGCCGGCGTTGCCGATGGTGAAGCCCTTGGACACACCCGCATGTTCGATCAGCCAGGCCGCGCTGGTCTTGACGCGGCCGTCGGCCTGCGGCCACTGCGGCGCACCGGCCGGGACCTCGGCGGGGGTGTCGAGGATCGGGTTGGTGAAGAAGGAGCCCGCGCTCCAGGTGTCGTGGTCGACGGGATCGAGAACCATGCCCTTGCCGCGGCGCAGGCCCAGCACGGCTTCCCGGACATCGGTCATCGGCGCGCGCGAGCCCGGTTCCACGTCGAGGACGCGCGCGAGTTCGGCGTACCCGACCGGGGCGGACAGGTCGCCGAGCTTCAACTGGAACGCGACCTCGAGGACGACGTACCGCGACGGGTCGGCCTTGAAGCGGGAGTTGCGGTAGCTGAACCCGCAGTCCGCGGCGAACATCGTGCGGACCTCATTGTCGGTCCGGTCCCAGACCCGCACCGACGCGATCGTCTCGGCGACCTCGTGACCGTACGCACCGACGTTCTGCACCGGGGTCGACCCGGTGAGCCCGGGGATGCCGGACATCGACTCGAGCCCGCTCCACTCCTCGGCGATCGCCCGCTGCACGACGCCGTCCCAGTCCTCACCGGCCGCGATGTGCACCATCGCGCCGGAGCACATGTCCGCGTCGATCCGGATGCCGGACGTCGCGACCTTGATCACGGTCCCGCGGAAACCGTCGTCGCCGATCACGAGGTTGCTGCCGCCGGACAGCAGCAGCACCGGCTCGCCGGCGGCGTCGGCATCGCGAACCGCGGTGATCAGGTCGTCCTCGGTGCCGACCTCGAGGAACTTGTCGGCAGGCCCGCCGATCCGCAGCGTGGTGTGGTCGGCCAGCGACTCGTGCGTACTCACCGGACGCGCACGACCGCCTTGGCCCGGCCGAGCACCTTCTCCTCGCCGGCCACCGCGGTGATGTCGATCTCGGCCAGGCCGTCCGCGACCTTGCCGACCGTGGCGGAAAACGTCACATTCGCGCCCTTGTCGTCGTCCGGTACGACGACCGGCTTGGTGAAGCGGACCCCGTACTCCACCAGGTCGGCGGGGTCGTCGAGCCAGTCCGTGACGACGCGCACCGCCGACGCCATCGTGAGCATCCCGTGCGCGATCACGCCGGGCAGCCCGAGCGCGGCGGCCATCCGGTCGCTCCAGTGGATCGAGTTGAAGTCGCCGCTCGCCCCGGCGTACCGGACCAGGTCGTCACGCTTGAACGTGACGGTCAGCGCCGGGAGGTCCGTACCTGCCTCGATCATGCGTCCGCCCGGTTGTGCGAAAGGGTCGACGTCGAGGTGGCAATCGGTTCGCCGTCGACGGTGGTCAGCGCGGTCTCGTACATGATCACCTCGACGGGACCGGCCTTGCGCACGGTCGTGATGGTGGCGGTCGCCGCGATCTCGTCGCCGGCCTTGATCGGGCGCGTGTAGCTGAACTTCTGCGCGCCGTGCACGATCCGGTCCAGCCGGAGGCCGAGCTCCGCGTCGCCGAGCAGCTCCTCGAGCGCCCGGCTGCCGATCACGAACGCGAACGTCGGCGGCGCGATCGGGTCAGCACCCCGGTACGCCGGGTTACCGTCGCCGATCGCGTCGGCGAACTCCCGGATCTTCTCCCGGCCGACCTGGTAGGACCCGGCGGCCGTGTAACTGCGGCCGACCATCGTGGCGTCGATCGTCATATCCGCTAACCCTACTGGCAGACTGTGCCGAGGGTTTCCGCCGCCCACGATTCCGACGGAGAAGGTGGAACGTGACGGCAGTGGCGGCGCTGGCGAAGTACGCGCCTCGGTACCGGCTGGAGATCGGTGAGCCGGAAGGCTCGGACTGGTTGCGGGTGGACCGGATCCTGGAGCCCGGCAGTCCCGAGCTGACCGAGCTGCTCAAGCGGGACGACGAGGCCAGCTCCCACCGGTCGGCGCACGCGAACGCGCTCAGCATGATGTCGTTCTACGCCGGCCGCGCGCCGGCGACCGCGCTGCTGCTCTGGGCGCTCGAGGGACACGTCCTCGACATCCGCCCGCAGAACCTCTGGGTCCGCCCGCATCCCGGCCACGGAATCGCCGCGGTCGCCGTTCGTTCCGCGGATTTCCTGCCCGGCGGGCTGAAAACGCTGTACGACGTCGTCCTGCGGAAACACCTGCTGCCGCTTTCCGAGGAGCTGCACCGGCGGACGCGGGCCGGCCTGCGGCAGGTGTACGGCGGCGTGGCGGCCGGCTGCGCGATGGGGTTCTGCGCCGCGACCCGCGAGGACGTCACGGTCGAGCCGGCGTACCTGCTCGAACGGTGGCAGACCTTCGTCGCGAACGCGCCGGGCGGACTCGCGCGGCTCGGCGATGTGGAGGTGGCGGGCCGGAAGCTCGTCTACCTGCGGAACACGTGCTGTCTGTACTACACGAGCGAGACCGGCAACGGCACGCTCTGCGGCTCCTGCTGCCTGACTCCCCGTGACGAGCGTCTCACCGCCTACGAGGGCGGCCGCCCGATCCTCACCGTCTGAGGGAACAGCAAAAGGCCGCTCCGGGTGATCCGGAGCGGCCTTCGCGAAGCGATGCCGAGGTCAGCGGGTCTCGCGGTGGTCGGTGTGGTCGTTGCACCGGTGGCAGTACTTCTTCAGCTCAAGACGGTCCGGGTCGTTACGCCGGTTCTTCTTGGTGATGTAGTTCCGCTCCTTGCACACCGTGCACGCCAGAGTGATCTTCGGGCGGATGTCGGTCGACTTGGCCACTGCTGCCTCTTCTGTCAGGAGTGCGCAACTGAGGTGATCGCACTCTCGATGTACTGCCGTTGGTGGGTAGCGGGGGCGGGAGTCGAACCCGCGACACCACGATTATGAGCCGTGTGCTCTAACCACCTGAGCTACCCCGCCGCAAGAGTCCGTCATCTCACCCGGCGGACCGGGTGAGATGTCGTTCTCAGAGCCCCTTTACGGAATCGAACCGTAGACCTTCTCCTTACCATGGAGACGCTCTGCCGACTGAGCTAAAGGGGCGGGCCGAGGAGAGAGATTACACGGTCCCCCACCTCGATGTGAAATCGAGCCAGGAGCGCCTTGCAGGCCCCTCAGTCCGTCGCGGAAAGCATACCTGCTCCGGCGAGTGCTTCTGACCAATTTCCGCCCCGGCGCAACGCGCTCCGTCAGACCGCGCAGCAGATGGCGTCGCACCGATGTCGAGAGCTCCCGGACGGCTTCGTCTCACTGGCAGAACCTACGAGAGGAGCACGAATGTCCGAGACAGCGATGCCGCCGGTGGTTTCCGCCGCGGAGTGGGCCGCAGCCCGTGCCGAATTGCTGGTCGCCGAGAAAGAGGCGACCCGCACCCTCGACCGGATCGCGGCGCAGCGGCGGCGACTGCCGATGGTGCGGTTCGGCGAGTACACGTTCACGTCGACCGATGGCCCGGTCACGCTGCGCGAGCTGTTCGGCGAGCACCGCCAGCTCGCGCTGTACCAGTTCATGGACGCCGGCCCGGACGCGTTCTGCGGCGGCTGCACGTACTTCACCGAGAACGTCGCCAATCTCGACGGGCTGGTCCGCAACGACATCGCCTGGGCGACGGTTTCCGACATGCCGGTCGAGCAGATGGCCGGGTACTGGAAGGACAAGGGCTGGGGACACATCCCGTTCGCGTCCTCGGCGGGTACGACGTTCTCCGCCGACTGCGGCACCGGCGGCGGTTTCCTGCTGAACCTGTTCCTGCGCGACGGCGACAGCGTTTTCCGCACCTATTCGACCGGTCAGCGCGGGGTCGACCACCTGCTGTTCAGCAGCACCGTTTCCGACCTCGCGGCGTACGGCCGCCGGCAGGACTGGGAGGACTCACCGGCCGGCTGGCCGCAGGAACCGACGTACGGCTAGACCGCTTATACCGGCCCGGAGGGGCTGCTCGACGCCAGTCGGGGCGTGATCCACGTCACGGTCTCGGCGGCTTTCTTGCCCGCCCGGTCCACGCCTGAGCGTGCACCGGGCGGCAAGACGGCCTCACTGAGCGTATCCAATTTCGCACGGTCTCTTCGCAATCCGTGTTTGGGCGCTCGTGACCCTCTCGTTATGGTCGTTGAGGCCGTCGGTCCCCCCTCACCGGCGGTTTCCCCTCCCTGGAAGGTTTTCCGTGCCCACTCACCAAGACGCGCCGCATGCAGATCGGCAGGCGTCCAGCCTCTCGGCTGCCTCGCGCCGGGTGGCAAAGCACCGCTCCTCCCGTCGCAGCGTCCGCCGTACCCAGCTCATCGGCCTGACCGCCGCCCTGGCGGCCGCGGCCGGCACCACCA
The DNA here is from genome assembly GCF_053603655.1 of Kribbella sp. NPDC004138. Classification (NCBI taxonomy): domain Bacteria; kingdom Bacillati; phylum Actinomycetota; class Actinomycetes; order Propionibacteriales; family Kribbellaceae; genus Kribbella; species Kribbella sp. NPDC004138. The sequence goes on along the minus strand of NZ_JBSGFZ010000006.1, from coordinate 166,847 downwards.
CCGTCGGACTCAGCTCGTCCGCGAGCGGACCGGCCGCTGCGTCCGGAAGCACCGGTCTGAGCCCCGCACAGGCCGAAGCCCTGACCGCCGCCCGCGTCGATCGGCGCGACCTCGGATCGCGGGACGCGTCCCGGATCGACCTGTCGCTCGCATCGAGCCGGAAGGCGGCCGCCGACGCCGCCGCGAAGCAGCGGGCCGCGAAGCTCGCCGCGAACGCGACGCTGACGCAGCGCCGAGCGCTTGCCCTGGCCGCCGCGAAGGCAGCGGCCGCCCGCAAGGCCGCGGCCCAGGCGAAGGCCCTGGCCGAGGCTCGCGCAGAAGCCGTCGCGAAGGCTGCGGCCATCAAGGCGGCTGCCGCCAAGGCTGCGCCGAAGGTCGTGCTGCCCACCACCGGCTACCACCTGACCGCCCGCTTCGACCAGGCCGGTGGCCGCTGGGCGCACAACCACACCGGTCTGGACTTCGCGGCCCCGACGGGTACGCCGGTCCGCTCGGTGATGGCCGGTGAGGTCATCCAGGCCGACTTCGAAGGCGCCTACGGCCGCCAGGTGAAGGTGCGGCACGCCGACGGCACCGTCACGTCGTACAGCCACATGTCCGAGTTCGACGTCTCCGTCGGCGACTCGGTCAAGGCCGGCACGATGGTCGGCCGGATCGGCATGACCGGCAACACCACCGGCCCCCACGTCCACTTCGAGGTCCTGCCCGGTGGCGGCTCGCCGATCAACCCGGAGCCATGGCTCCGCGACCACGGCGTCAACCCGTAACCCGCTAGCGTTCCCCCGACCACTTCCAAGAGGGGGAACTCTTGAAGCTCTGGAAACTCGCGCCGGCCGTCGCAATCGTGGCGGCCGGCCTGACGGCCACCCAGCCCGCGCAAGCTGCCACGCAGCGAACGACGGCGGCCTGCACTCTCGCAGCCCCCGCACGCATCAGCGTCAGCGGGTCGTACAACCTGTTCTACGCGCGCCTGGGTGCCAACTGTCCTGCCAACGTCTACACGGCGGTGTGGAAGAGTACGCCCGCCGTCACGGGGAAGCCGCAGGGAAGGCTCGAGTTCACGAACGGCAATCGCGTCGCCCAGTTCGGCTTCTCCGGCGCGTCGCCGGTGATCGGGACGATCACTTGGCAACCCGCCGGTGGCGCGACGGACATCAACGGCGCCAAGGTCGCCGATCTCGCCACCGGGTACACGGTGTCCCGGTGCGCGTCGGTGGCAGCTCTCTCCGGTGGCCGCCAGGGCAGTCGTACGGCGCTGCTCACCACGGTCTCGTACTGGCGCCCCCTGCACGACCGGTACGAGCGCTGGGCCGGTAAGAAGGTGCTGATCCAGTACCAGGACATCGGTACGACGACCTGGAAGGGCCTGGCGTACGCCACCACCAACAGCGTCGGACAGGTGACCTACAACTACTACCCGAACCGCACCCGCCGGTACCGCGTGTACGTTCCCGGCACCACCAGCATCTGGGACGACTACTCGCCCGTCATCAGTCGTTAGAGCGTCTTCGCCATGTCGAGGGCGGCGATGTAGTCGCCCTCGATGAGGAACTCGTTCGGGTGCGTGCCTTCGACGACGTAGCCGTGCCGTTCGTACAGGCGGCGGGCGGGCGCGTTGGTGCTGTGGACGTGCAGGCTGATCTTGCGGGCGCCGCGGAGACGGCCTTCGGCGGCCGCGGCCTCCAGGAGTGCCGAGGCGGCACCGAGGCGGCGGGCGTCGTGGGCGACCGCGAGACCGTTGATCGTCAGCACCCCCGCGCCCTCGGGGAACTGGTACTTGTCCTGCAGGCGCAGGTACCCGACCACGGTCCCGTCGTGCTCCGCGACCAGATGCGCCTCCGGTCCGCTCCGGCTGAAGAAGGTGTCCTGCAGGGTGTCCTGGTACGACGGGAAACCCGACGACGCGTCCCAGGCGCTCCGCTCGATCGCGAGCAGCGCCGCGTCGTCCTCCTCGACGGCGCGGCGTACGGTCACCTGCTGGCCGGCTGATCGGCGGTCGTCACTCACCGCACCATCCTCGCCCGTCGACCAGGCCAACTGCCTGCCGGGTCAGCTTCCGAGGCCGAGCTCCCGCAGGACGACAGTTGCCGTCAGGCCCCCGTCCGGATTCGGGGCCAGCTCCAGCCGCCCGTGATGGACCTCGACGATCCGGCGTACCAGCGCCAGACCGAGTCCGTGCCCGGCGCCGTAGCGGTCCTTCGCGAACGGTTCGACGAAGGTCCGCACTCGCGCCGCGTCCAGGATCCCGCCGTCGTTCCGGACCACGAGACAGCCGCCGGAACGGCCGTCGAAGGCCAGGTCGGCCGCGATCGCCTCCAGTCGCAGACCGGCCTGGATCGCCTCGGCGAGATAGACCTCGTCCTCGACGATCAGCACCCGCATACCGTCCATTGAACCAGGCGCCGGGTATCGAAAACGTAAAGGAATCCGCAGACGCTGCTGCAACATCGGCTCCGATGAACTGGTCGGCATGCTGATCAATCACCTGCGGCGCGGGCGCCGGCCGACGGTACCGGGCCGGCTGGCGATCGTTGCCATCGTCATCGGTCTCGTCCTGACCGGCTGTACAGCGGTTTCCGGGGCGGACGAGACGTCACCGTCGAGCGCCGGCCCGGCCTCCAGATCAGGGCGGTCGTCAGGATCCGGCTCGGCGCAAGGCGGACCGCCCGGCGCCGCGGACGGCGTCCTGCCGGACCACACCTCGGCGTACGACACCGATCTGCCCGGGGTCGCCAAGCTCGATCCCGCCCTGCGCGAGGCAGTTCAGCGGGCCGAGACCGCGATGCAGAAGGACGGCATCACGATGCAGGTCACGACCGGGTGGCGGAGCAAGAAGTACCAGGAAGAGCTGATGGAGAAGGCGATCCGCAAGTACGGCAGCAAGAAGAGGGCCAAGGAGTACGTCGCCGATCCCGACGAGTCCCACCACGTCACGGGCCACGCCGTCGACATCGGACCGACCGACGCCGACGACTGGCTGAACCGCCACGGCAGTCGCTACGGCCTGTGCCAGACGCTGTCCAACGAGATCTGGCACTTCGAGCTGGCGACCACGCCCGGCGGCACCTGCCCGCCGATGACCACGCCGAAGACGTGACGTCAGCTGGACGGAACCCCGATCGCTCGGCGCACGACCGCGTCGAACGTACGGTCGGGCAGCACCTCGCGGAGGAAGATCAGCGGCTTGGCTCCGAAGCCGACGGCGTACCGGGTCTTCGGCCTGCGTGCCTGCACCGCCTTGGAGATCGTCCGGGCGATCAGCTCCGGCGCGGAGGCGCGCCGCTGATTGGACTCCGACGAGAGCGAGTCGGCGACCGCGTTGCCCTGCGGGGCGTACGGACCGGTGGAGGAGACCGCCCGGAGCTTGCCGGCGGCGATGTCGGCCCATTCGGTCTTGATCCCGCCGGGCTCGATCACGACGACGTCGATACCGAAGGGCTTCAGCTCGAGCCGCAAGCAGTCGCTGATCGCCTCCAGCGCGAACTTGGTGGCGTGGTACCAGGCGCCGAGCGGGGTGTGGATCTTGCCGCCCATCGACGTGATGTTGACGATCTTTCCGGACCGCTGCGCGCGCATCTGCGGGAGCACGAGCTGGACTAGCCGCGCCGCGCCGAAGACGTTGACCTCGAACTGATAGCGGGCTTCGTCGAGCGGGACGTCCTCGACCGCGCCGTACGAGCCGTAGCCGGCGTTGTTGACCAGGACGTCCAGGCGGCCCGTCTCGGCGAGGATCTTCTCGACGCCGGCCTGCATCGAGGCGTCGTCGGTGACGTCCATCGGGATCGGGCGGATACCGGAGCTGGTGAGGTGGGCCATCCGCTCGACGCGGCGGGCCGCGGCGTAGACGGTGTAGCCGGCCTCGGCCAGTTCCAGCGCGGTGGCTTCACCGATGCCGGAAGAGGCGCCGGTGACGAGGGCTGTCGGCGTGCTCAAGGTAGTTTCCTTTGCTGCGGTTCTGCTGTGGACACGGCCCACGGTAGGAACGGCGGCGCGCGGCTCCACTAGCACAAGACGCCGATCGGCTTGCACTTCGCGCCAGCGACGGTCGGCGTGATCTGCAAGTGCGTTGGCGGCTTGTGCGGGTCCTTCGCGTCGGGTCGGCGGCTAGGCTCGCGGTATGGCAGGTGACCGTTTCGACCTGGAACCGAGCATCCGGGCCTTCGTGCGAGACCTCGGGATCTCACCGGCGCGGGCCCTGCGGCGCGCCCAGCTGCCGGCTGACCTGTTCACCCGGCAGCCCATCGAGCTCTCGGTTCCGGAGTACTACCGGTTCTGGGACGCACTCGATGCCGAGGGTGGCGCGGATCGCGATCTCGCGGTCGACATCGGGAAGGCGATCTCCGTCGAGTTCTTCTCGCCGCCGATGTTCGGCGCACTCTGCAGCCCGAATCTCACCGCGGCGGCGCAGCGGCTCGCTGTCCACAAGCCGCTGATCGGCCCACTGCGGATAGACGTCGACGCCGGCACTGCGCTGACGATCACGTGCGTCTGGCCGCCCGGACCGAAACCACCCATCCTGCTGGCGGCCACCGAGCTGATCTTCTGGGTCGCTCTGGCCCGCATCGCCACGCGCGAGCAGATCCGGCCCGCACGGGTCACCATGCCCAGCCCACCCGCCGACCCGTCGGTGATGGAGAGCTACCTGGGCGCCCGGGTCCGCAAGGGCAGCCGGTCGTCGATCACCTTCACCGCCGCCGACGCGGGGCGTCCCTTCCTGACCGAGAACGAACAGATGTGGCGAGTCTTCGCCCCCGAGCTCCGCCGCCGGCTCTCCGACCTGCAGGCCTCCGCCACGGTCGCCGACCGGGTCCGCGCCGCACTCCTCGAGACGCTGCCCGCAGGTGATCCGTCGATCGGTGCGGTCACACACCAACTCGCCACCAGCGCGCGTACTCTCCAGCGGCAGCTCAGCCACGAAGGCACCTCGTTCCAGACCATCCTGACCACGACCCGGGAAGACCTCGCGCGGCACTACCTGACGAACGGCGACCTGCGGACCACGGACATCGCGTTCCTGCTCGGGTACGACGACACCAACTCGTTCTACCGGGCGTTCAAGTCCTGGACCGGCACCACCCCCGACGCGGTCCGGGCCGGCTAGCGCGGTTCTTCCGGGGGATCCGGGAGCTTGGCGAGCGGGCGCTGGGACCAGGCGACGTCATGCCAGGAATCGAGTTTCCAGCCGATGTTCCGGTAGGTACCGATGGTCTCGAAGCCGAGCGACTTGTGCAGGGCGTCGCTGGCCGGGTTGGGCTGGGTCACACCGGCGACGGCGGTGCGGAAACCGCGTTCGGAAAGCCGGTCGAAGAGAGCGTTGTAGAGGGTCCGGCCCGCGCCGGTGCGGTGGTGGCTGGGCGCCACGTACACGCTGACCTCGCAGGACCAGCGGTACGCCGGGCGCGGCTTCATCGCGCCGCCGTACGCGTAGCCGACCACGTCGCCGTCGTCCTCGAGGACCAGCCACGCATGGGTGGACTGCGCCGTCGTGATCCGCTCGGCCATCTCCTCGACCGTCGGCGGCTCGAGCTCGAACGTGATCGCGGTGCCCCTGACGTACGGCGCGTAGATGGCCGCGCAGGCCTCGGCGTCGGCGACCGAGGCGTTTCTGACCTGAACCATGACACGATAGTAGCCACAACTGTCGCTATAGTGGCAAGTGTGATGGATGAACTGTCTCGATCCCTGGCCGCGACCGTGCAGCAAGCGCGGGTCGCCCAGGACCTGTCGGTGAACGCGCTGGCTGAGCGGTCCGGCGTTTCCCGCGCGATGATCGGGAAGATCGAGCGGGGCGAGGCGCAGCCCACCGCCGTCCTGCTCGGGAAGCTCTCGGGAGCGCTCGGCATGACGTTGTCCGAGCTGGTCGCCCGCGCGGAGAACACGGGCGACCTGCTGCGGAAAGCGGAGAACCAGCCGGTCTGGACCGACCCGGTCACCGGATACCGCCGCCGCGCGGTGTCCCCGGTGACCGAAGGGCCCCTGGAGCTGGTCGAGGTCGAGCTGCCGCCCGGCGCATCGGTCTCGTACCCGGCCGACGCGTACATCTTCAAGTACCAGCAGCTGTGGATCCTCGACGGAATCCTTCGTTTTCACGAGGGATCGCAGATCCACGAGCTGCACATCGGGGACTGCCTGCAACTCGGCCCGCCGTCTCCGACGACCTTCCACAACCCCGGTACGTCGGGGTGCCGCTACCTGGTCGCGCTGGTCAAAGGGCGCGGCTGAAACCACTGCGCGATCGCGTCACGCAGTCCGTCGCGTTCCGCGGTGCCGTCCCGGTCGGCGGCCCAGGCGACGTAGCCGTCCGGCCTGATCAGCAGGGCGAGCGGCGTCTCGCTCCGGCCGGTGACCGCCTCCACCGGATCCGCCGCGAGGCCGGCGAACGCACCGTCGGGCGTGAGGTCGACGAGGAGCGGGCGTGCGGACCGCATCAGTTCGGCCAGCCGCATCGACCCGACCGTCAAGTCCGGCGCCCACCGGCCGACCAGCGGATGCGATCCCTCGGAGTACGTGATGTCGGCGCCAGAGATCAGGTCTGCAACGCGCTGCACGTTCCGCGGATCGGTCAGGAACTCGCCGAACAGTTTCCGCAACGCGGTCACGTCGGCGCCCGGCGCGATCAGGGCGGACTGCGCCTGCGTCTGCATGACCACGCGCTCCCCCACCGGCCGGCGCTCGGACTCGTACGTGTCGAGCAGCCCGGGCGGCGCCCAGCCCCGCACCTCGGCCGCCAGCTTCCAGCCGAGGTTGACCGCGTCCTGCAGCCCGAGGTTCAGCCCCGGCCCGCCGATCGCGGAATGCACATGCGCGGCGTCGCCGACCAGCAGCACTCGTCCGGAACGGAAACTCGAGGCCAGCCGACTGTTGCCGCCGACCACCCGGCGCAACTGCCGGACACCCTCACCTGTTGGTTCGGCCAACGGCAGATGCACGCCGAGCACCCGGTCCGCGCTCTCCTGCAGCTCCGCGAAGGTCATCTCCCGGTCAGGCGGGGCGTCCCACTCGCCGGTGCTGATCGCCGGCAGCCGATTCGGGAACGGCGCCCACACGAACAGGCCGCGCTCCGTCCGCTGATGCATGAACGGCGGCACCACGCCGTACCCCGGGATCTTCAGCACTCCGTCCTCGACGTACTCCGGCGGCACCGCGGCGCTCCCGGTCCGCGACACCATCGAGTCGTTGGTCACGCCGGGAAAGTCGATTCCGGCGAGTTTCCGCGTCCGGCTGTGCCCGCCGTCGGCGCCGACCAGATAGCCGGCCCGCAGCTGGTACTCGCCGTCCGGGCCGGACAGCGTGACTGTGACGCCGTCCGCGTCCTGGGTGAATCCGGCCAGCTCGTGGCCGCGGCGGATCTCGACGCCGAGCTCGAGCGCGCGCTCCTGCAGCACTTCCTCGATGCGCACCTGCGGCACCTGCAGCAGGTAGACCGGGTTCTCCTCGAGCCTGTCGAGCGGCAGCGGCATCGCACCGAACACGAAACCGGGTGCGGGCCGAGGCGGCCCCGGCGTACCGCTCAGCCGCTCGTACAGTCCGCGCCGGTCGAGCATCCGGACCACCTGGCCCACCAGGCCGTTGGCGCGCGGAACCGTGCTGCGTTCCGGCAGTTTCTCCAGCACGATCGGCCGGACCCCGGCCAACCGGAGCTCGCTCGCGAGCATCAGGCCGTTCGGGCCGGCCCCGGCAATGACGACTTCGGCATCCATGACATCCCTCCACAGGCATGACTGTCCGCCCCGGCAACCCGCCGGGGTCGAGTGGTTCGATGAGTTATTCGGGGACGGGCAGGCCGGCTTCGACCTGGTCGAGCGCCGACGACAGCAGCTCGGCGATCGAGCGCGGCGGATCGGCGCGCAGCCACTCCGCCATCACGACGCCCCGGGTCGCTCCGATCACCTCGGCGACCAGCCGCGGATACATCCCCGAGGTCCCGGTACGGTCGGCGACCGCGGCCGCCAGTTCGTCACCGGCGCGGGCGTATGCGCGGGCGGTCGCGCCCTGCAGGGCCGGCTCGCTCATCATCAGGCGAATCCCTGCGAGCCACTGCTCGTCCGGCGGCCGCCGGCCGCCGTGGCCCTCCTCGCCGAGGGCGAAGTGCTTCTCGATCGCCGCGCGGACCGCCACCCACAGCGGCTCGTCGGCCGGCCGCGCCCGGAGCTCCTCGGCGATCCGCAGGCTGCGGTCGACCTCGCGCGCGGCGATCGCGTCGGCCTTGCTGTCGAAGTAGTTGCGGAACGTCCGCAGCGAGACGCCGGCCTCCGCGGCGATGTCCTCGATCCGCACGTTGCCGTACCCGCGCTCGACGGCGAGCCGGACCGCGGCCCAGCTCAACGCGATCCGCGTCTCCTGCTTCTTCCGCTCCCGCAACCCGTCGGCCATACAGCGACCGTAGCAGAACTTGCTCAAAGAGCAAAGATGCCTTTTAGGCAACTTTCATCGAGCAGGCTGGACTCGGCGGCCCGGCGTGGTTGGGTTGGCCCATGACCGTGTCCCTGGTGGTCTGGGTGCTGACGTTGCTCGCGATCGTCGGCCTGTTGCTGTTCGACTACTTCTTCCACGTGCGGTCGGCCCATGTGCCGACGATCCGCGAGGCCGCGATCTGGTCCGCGCTGTACGTCGGGATCGCGGTGCTGTTCGGCCTCGGCACCCTGGTGTTCGGCGGCGTCGCGATGGGGTCGGAGTACTTCGCCGGCTACATCACCGAGAAAGCGTTGTCGGTCGACAACCTGTTCGTGTTCCTGATCATCATGACCGGCTTCCGGGTGCCCCGGGAGAACCAGCAGAAGGTCCTGCTGGTCGGGATCGTGGTCAGCCTGATCGCGCGGGCCGGGTTCATCTTCATCGGCTCGGCGTTGCTGCACACGTTTTCCTGGGTGTTCTACGTGTTCGGGATCGCCCTCCTGCTGACCGCCGGGAGCATGCTCAAGCCGGAAACCGAGGAGTCCCACCAGGCGCAGAACGTGGTGGTCCGGCTCAGCCGCCGGCTGTTCCGGACCTCGGAGGAGTACGACGGGGACCGCCTGACGACCGTGTCCGGCGGCCGGCGGATGCTGACACCGATGCTGCTGGTGATGGTCGCCATCGGCGCCACCGACCTGATGTTCGCGCTGGACTCGATCCCGGCGATCTTCGGCCTGACCCAGAACGTGTTCGTCGTGTTCACGGCGACCGCGTTCAGCCTGCTCGGCCTCCGGCAGCTGTTCTTCCTGCTCGACGGGCTGCTGGACCGGCTGATCTACCTGTCGTTCGGGCTCGCGGCGATCCTGGCGTTCATCGGCGCCAAGCTGATCCTGCACGCGCTGCACGAGAACAACCTGCCGTTCGTGAACGGCGGCGAGCACGTCGAGGTGGTGGAGATCAGCACCGGTCTCTCGCTGGCGGTGATCGTGGCCGTCCTGCTGATCACGATCTTCGCGTCGCTGTTCAGCACCCGCGGGCGGACGCAGACCGCGATGGCCCACATCCGCCGGGACGCGACGGCGTACCTCGATCCGGAGTACACCGACGACCCGGCGGAGCGGGAACGCGTGTTCCGGCGGCTGCTGCGGGCCCGCGACCACATCACCGACCTGGGCCCGAAGGCCAAGCAGCAGGTGCGGAACGAGGCCGACCTGATGGACCTGTGCCGCCAGGTCGGCGAGGCGCACGCCGCCGCCCACGCCGACCACGAGATCCGCCCCAGCTTGTGAACCGCCCCAGCCTCTGAACCGGCCCAGCCCTTGAAGCGGCCTAGCCTTTGACGGCTCCTGATGCGAGGCCGCTGACGTAGAACCGCTGCAGGCCTACGTACAGCACCACGCACGGGATCATCGCGATCACCGACCCGGCCACCAGCGACCCGAAGTTGATCTCGCCGTACGCGCCGGCCTGGACGTTCACCAGCGCGACGGGCAGCGTGTAGAGCTCGTCCTTGGTGAGGAACGTGAGCGCACCGAGGAATTCCGTCCAGGCCGCGAGGAACGCGTACAGCGCGACCGTCGCGGCGCCCGGCGTGATGAGCGGCCGCAGGACGGAACCCAGCATGCGGAGCGTTCCGCACCCGTCGACGTGCGCCGAGTCCTCCAGCTCCACCGGCACCGACGCGAACGAGTTGCGCATCACGAACACCCCGAACGGCAGGTTCACCGTCGTGTAGAACAGCACCAGCCCGAGCAGGCTGTCGGTCAGCCGCAGGACGTTCATCTCCAGGTACAGCGGGGTCAGGATCGCCTGGAACGGGATCATCATCGACACCACGACGAGCGCGAACAGCACCGGCCCGCTGCGGAACCGGAACCGCGCGAACCCGTACCCGGCGAGGGTCGCGAGCAGGGCCGTCAGGACGGCGGTGCTGATCGCGACGACCAGGCTGTTCCCGACTGCCCGGACCAGGTTTCCGGGTCCTTCGATCAGCGTCCGGAAGTTGTCCCAGGTCAGGTCGAAGAACGTTTTCCCGTCCGGGGCCGCGACGATCACGTCGTTCGGCTGCACGGACCGGAAGAGGGCCCACAGCAACGGTACGGCGAAGACCAGGAACGCGCCGCCACCGCCGATCACGTAAAACGTGTTCTTGAGTCGCATCGTCAGTCCTTCTCCCGGAGCAGGCGGAACTGGGCCGCGGTGACCAGGCCGACCACGATCACCAGCACGATCGACAGCGCGGTCGCGGCACCGAGCTGCAGCTGCACGAAGGCCCGGTTGTAGATGTACTGGACCACCGTCGTGGTGTCGGTTCCCGGACCGCCGCGGGTGAGGATGTAGAACTGCGAGAACGCGAGCAGCGAGCCGATCACCGAGATGATCACGGCCATCGCGATCGTCCGGCGCAGGATCGGGATCGTGATCTCGCGTTCCTGCTTCCACCAGCCGGCGCCGTCCAGCTCGGCCGACTCGTAGTACTCGCGCGGGATCGCCTGCATGCCGGCCATCAGCAGCATCATCGTCAGCCCGCTGACCGCCCAGACCACCAGCACGCAGATCAGCCCGGTCGCGAGCGGCCCGTCCACCAGCCAGGCCGTCGTACCGTCGGTGATGCCGAGGTCGCGGAGCACGATGTCGATCACGCCGCTGTCCGGCTGCGCCTCGAGGACGGCCATGAAGCTGAGCGTGGACAGTCCGACGACGAACGGCAGGAAGAAGACGGTGCGCAACACCGTCGAGCCGCGGCGTTTCCGGCGGACCAGGACCGCGAGCGCGTAGCCGAGCACCAGGATCGGCCCGGTCACGATGACCGTGTAGAGCAGCGTGTAGAGGACGGACTTGGCGAACGCGGCGTCGGAGACGATCGCGGTGTAGTTCTTCAGCCCACTGAACTTCACGGTGCCGATCAGCGGCCAGTTGGTCAGCGAGATCACCAGCGCGAACACGAGCGGGACCAGGACGAAGACGCCGACGAACAGTACGGCGGGACTCACCAGGAGCAGCCCGGTCCGGGACGGATGCGTGAGCGAGCCCTGCCCGACCCGGCGGCCGGCAGAGGCGGCTCTGCGCGAGCCGGAGTCGAGCCGGCGGGCGCCTCTGACCGCGGTGCTCATGCTTGCCCCTGACGGAGGATGCGGTCGTAGTTCTGCTGTGCTTCCCTCATGGCGGCCTCCAGCTCGCCGTCGAACACGGCGCGGCGGAACATCTGCAGCCACGGCCCGTCCGGCTGGTTGTAGAGGAGGTTGTAGGACAGGGTGGTCGGCGCGTATCCCTCCTGGATGCGTTCCAGCGGCAGCGTCGCCAACGGGTATTTCTCCGCGAACTCCGGGGTCGGGGCGTCCGACCGCACCGGTGTGTAGCCGCCGGCCGGCAGGTCGATCTGCTGCGGCAGGTCCAGCGCGAACCGGACGAACTCCCACGCGCCGGACGCGTTCCGGGCACCGCGCGGGATGCACATGTTGTCGCCGCCGTCGAAGAATGCGGCGCCGCCGTCGGGGCCGGACAGCAGCCGCGGCGTGACCTTCTGGTGGAACGCCTTGTCGGACGCCGAGACGACCACGCTGTAGTTCGACGGGAAGATGCCGATCTTGCCGGCCCGGAAATCGCTGCCCCAGCGCGACGCGTCGTCGGAGAAGTTTGCCCTCGGCACCAATCCGTCGACCCACAGCTGCCGGTGCAGCTCGAGCATCTGGGTGACCGCGTCGTTTCCGACGATGTGTCCGGACTGGTCCGGGATCGTGCCCTGGATCAGGTCCGTGTCCGCCGCCCACACCATCGGCTGGACGACGAACCCGAGGGCACCCGGACTGTTCGCCGGGAAACTCCACGCGTAGATGTCGTCGCCGAGTTTCCGGAATTTCCGTGCCGCGTCGAGCAGGTTTCCGAACGACTTGACGGCCTGGTCCGGGTCGACGCCGGCCCGGTCGCACAGCTCGGTGTTGAACCAGAACATCGAGTTGTCGGCGAGGTACGGAACGCCGTACACCCGGTCGTCCTTGGTCGCCAGCCGCAGGTGGCCCGGGCTGAGTTTGTCCCGGAAGTCCAGGGCGGCGAGCGGTTCGGTGAGGTCGGTGAACGCGTCGCGGTAGATGAACAGCATCGAGTTGATGTCGTCGATGTCGACCAGGTCCGGCACACTCCGGCCGCGGATCGCGGTCGCCAGCTTGGTCACGTACTGGGCGTCCAGGACCGGTGTCAGCTCGACGGTGAGCCGGTCCTGCGACGCGTTGAACTTCTTCACCAGGTCGGTCAGGCCGCTCTGCGTCGCCGCCCGGCACCACACCTGCACGGTGCCGGTGGCGTCCTGCCCGAAACCCGCCGCCTGGACGTCGGGTGCGGGCAGGACCGAGCTGCAGCTCGACGTCAGACCGGCCCCCGTCATGCCGGCCGCCGCAGCGGCCGACACGCCGAGGAACTTCCGCCGGGTGAACACGTCAGGCCCTGGGCAGCCAGACGCGCATGGCACCGATCTCCCGGTTCGCCCACGCGTAGTACGGGATCGCGGTCACCTCGACCTCGTCCCCGGTCGAGTCCTCGACACCGACCCCGAACGACCAGCCGGGCCGATGACCTGTGCCTGCTCGTCCCTTGGCCTTCAGCACTGTCACTCCGTCCAGGAGATTCGTGCTCTCGGCAACAGGCGCCTCGGGTACCAGATGCAGATCGTCGACGTTCGCCTCGTTGTCCGCCTGCTCGACGGCGTACACCAGCGGACCGCGCTCCAGTGCGACGCAACCACGCACCGCGTCGATCCGAGGATCCGCCCCGACGACCCTGGATTCCAGTGGCAGTTGGAGATCGATCTGCGCAGCCGTGACGCGAGCGTAGGTGCCGGGCTCGACGCGTTCGCCGTTGACGGTGGCGCCTTCCGCCCACGCCGGAATGCGGAGGTCGACCACCGCCGGCGCCGCGCTGGTGATGCGGACCGCGCCGTCCCACGGGTAGTTCGTCTCGACGGTCAGCTCCACGTCGCCGGCCTTGATCGTGCCCGCGGCGTACTGGTGGATCTGGACCGCGTCGTCGCCGGTGGTCGCGAGGTAGCCGTCGAGACTCGACAGCGTGCGCATGATGTTCGGCGGGCAGCACGCGCAGTCGAACCAGCCGCGCCGCCCGTGCGCCGGGCTCCGGCCGGTGTCCGGGTACGCCGCGCCGCGCAGCTGCAACGGGTTGACGTAGAAGTACTCCGAACCGCCCAGCGACACGCCGGCCAGGAAACCGTTGTACAGCATCCGCTCGATCGCGTCGCCGTACGCCGCCTCGCCGGTCGCGAGCAGCATCCGCCAGGCCCACTGGATTCCGCCGATTGCCGCACATGTTTCCGCGTACGCACGATCCGGCGGCAGCTCGTACTCGTCGCCGAACGCCTCGCCCTCCCAGCGCGCGCCCAGCCCGCCGGTGACGTAGGTCTTCGTGGACCACATGTGGTCGAACTGCCGCTTCAAAGCGTCGAGCAGCTCGGCGTCACCGGTCTCCAGCGCGACGTCGGCCGCACCGGCGGCGAGGTAGACCGCGCGGACCGAGTGACCCTCGACGCTGGTCGCCTCACGGACCGGGACCCGGTCGGAGAAGTACGCCGGCGAGTGCCCGTGCCGCTCGATGATCCCGTGGCCGCGGGCCTCGACGAACCACATGGCCAGGTCCAGGTACGCCGCCGTACCGGTTTCTCGATAAAGCTCGACCAGGGCCATCTCGATGACCGGGTGACCGTCGACGTCGACGGTCTTGCCGTCGCCGAACGTCGCGACGAGGTGGTCGGCCAGCTTGGTCGCGACGTCCAGCAGCGCCCGGTCGCCGGTGCAGCGGACCTGCGCGACGGCGGCCTGGATCAGGTGTCCGGCGCAGTAGTGCTCGTGGCTCCAGACGAGTTGCTGGTAACGGCCCTCGTCGCCGTAGCGGAGCTGGACGACCGAGTCGAGGTACCCGTCCTCGCGCTGTGCGGCCGCGACGACCGCGGTCAGCTCACGAATGCGCCGCAGCAGGCCGTCGTCGGGGTTGCGCCCGTACTCCCACGCGGCGGCTTCGAGCCACTTGTAGACGTCGGAGTCGGCGAACACCGGGCCGATCGCCTCGCCCTCGCCGATACCGGCGGCCAGGCGGAGGTTGTGCAGGTTGCCGGCCTTCTCGAGCTGGTCCTGGCCGCTGGGGATCGCGTCCGCGCCGTTGCGGGCCTGCCGCGGCGCCCAGAAGCCGCCGGTGATCGCGACCTGACCGAGTCCGAGGGGGTGCCGGCGGCCCTTCGCGGTGGCCGCCGGAGTGCGGGAAGTGCTGACAGTTTCCGGGGAAGAGCTCATCAACCGTGACTCCTGAGTTAGGAAAATCCGGAACACGTTTTCCTGGACGAAGGTAGAGAGCCGAACGCGCCAGGTCAACCCCTGCCTGTGGATAAACTCCGGGCCGGTCGCGATCCGTGCGGTACTGTGCCGGAAACCTCGGAAAGGAGTTGCTGCATGGCGTCACGGATCATCCGCGTGCCCGGGATCAAGGACGTGGCCGCGCTGGCCGGTGTCTCGGCGAGCACGGCGTCGAAGGCGCTGAACGACACCGGGCAGCTCCGCGCGGAGACTCGCGAGCGCGTCCGCCGGGCTGCCGACCAGCTCGGTTTCCGCCCCGACAGCCGCGGCCGCGCGCTCGCGTCCGGGCGCAGTTTCACCGTCGGCCTGATCACGACCGACAGCTCGGGCCGGTTCAGCATACCGATCATGCTCGGCGCCGAGGACGCGTTGAGCGCCGGCGAGATGGCCCTCGTGCTCTGCGACACCCGTGACGACCCGCTCCGCGAGCAGCACTACCTGAAGTCGCTGGTCTCCCGCCGGGTGGACGGCATCATCGTGACCGGGCGCCGGACCGAGGCGCGCGAGCCGATCGACGTACCGATCCCGGTGGTGTACGCGTTCAGCCCGTCGACCGATCCGGACGACACGTCGGTGATCGTCGACGACCACGGCGGCGCCGCGTCGGCCGTGCGCCACCTGCAGTCCCTCGGCCGGGAGCGGATCGCTCACGTCACCGGTCCGGAGTCGCATCTCAGCGCGCAGATCCGGGCCGCGTCGACGATGGGCGCCGCGCGGGCGGGCTTCGTCGGCCAACCGCTGTACGGCGAGTGGAGCGAGCGCTGGGGACGGCACGCGGTCGACGTGCTGCTCCGGGCCGAGCCGACGGTGGAGGCGATCACCTGCGGCAGCGACCAGATCGCCCGCGGCGTCTGCGACCGCCTGCGCGAGCTCGGCCGCTCGGTGCCGGACGACATCGCGGTCACCGGCTTCGACAACTGGTCGGTGATGGCGCTGGCCAGCCGGCCGCCGCTGACCACCGTCGACATGGAGCTCGAGGAGCTCGGTCGCCGGACCGCCAACCTGCTGCTCGACGTCATCGCCGGAGAACCGCGCCGCGGACAGCTCATCCTCCCCACCCGCTTGATAACCAGGGAGTCGACGCTCGGCACGTGACGGCATCGGACATGTCGCGTGGTCCCGTTTCCGGATGGTCATCCGTTCGACTGCCGTTGGTTGCCGGCGACCGTCTAGATTGAGCCGGGTGCTGCGCAAGCTGGTGATCGGTGTGGCGGTCGTCGCCACGCTGGTGGCAGGGGTGGGGACCGCGCGTCTGGTGCTTCCGTGGACCGATCCTGCCCGGGGTGTGGTGAAGCAGTTGGCGTTCCTGCGCGCCGAGCTCGAGGGCGGCGCGGACCTGGCCGCGCAGAAACAGTTTCCGGAAGGTTTCTTCTTCCTCAACGCGCTGTACGGGCTCAGCTGGGTCCAGGTCGGCATCGACGATCCGGCGCGCTCCGCCCACGCGACCGCGGAAGTGCGCTGGGCGCTCGACCGGATCGCCTCCGAGGACGGGACCGCTCCGTTCGACGCGTCGCTGCAACCACGGTACGGCGTCTTCTACGCCGGCTGGACGAACTGGCTCCGCGGCGGCCTGATCGCGCTCGGCCACTCCGACGCCGCCGAGCGAGATGCGTTCAGCAGCGACTCGGTCGAGATCGCCACCGCTTTCCGGACCGCGAAGACGCCGTTCCTGGCCGCCTACCCGGGACAGGCCTGGCCGGTCGACTCGGTCGTCGCGATCGCCTCGCTCCGGCTGTACGACGCGCTGGTCGCGCCGCGCTTCGACCAGACCGCGCGCAACTGGGTGACGGCGGCGAAGACCCGGCTGGATCCGGCGACCGGGTTGCTTCCGCATCAGGTCGTTCCGCAGGTTTCCGGCGCGCGGGGCTCGTCGCAGGCCATGATCCAGCGATTCCTGGTCGACATCGATCCGGCGTTCGCGCGAACGCAGTACGCGAGCTTCAAGGACAAGTTCGTCAACGGTCTCGGAGTCCGCGAGTACCCGGAGGGCACCAGCGGCAAGGGGGACGTGGACTCCGGGCCGCTGGTGTTCGGAATGAGTCTTTCCGCGACGGTCGTCGCGCTGGGCGCGGCCCGGATTCACCACGACCCACTCGCCGATCGGCTGGCGCGGACGGGCGAGCTGGTCGGGTTGCCGTTGAGCGGGTTGAAGACGAAGCGGTACGCGTTCGGTGTGGTGCCGATCGGGGACGCGTTTCTCGCCTGGTCGACGTCTGCCCGGCCGCTGGTCGCCGCCGCCCAGCCGGAACTCGACGGCGAGTCCGGCTGGTGGCGACTTCCTTGGTTGGTGCTGCTCTGGCTACCGGCCATGCTCCTGTGGGGCGCGCTCCGGCTCAGGCACCGTGGCCGAAGGCGCCCGCGAGCGCATTGAGCTTGCGCGGCAGGTCGTACTCGGCGCCGCCCTCGTGACCGTTGTAGGTGAACACCTCGATCTGCGCCGGCCCCGCGTAGGCGTGGTAGGCCGCGAACACCGTGGACGGCGGGCAGATGTTGTCCATCAGCGCGACCGAGAACCACGCCGGGCACGTCGCACGGGCGGCGAAGTTCACCGCGTCGAAGTACGACAACGTGCCGATCGCGGTCTCGGTCTCGAACCGGTGCCCCTTCAGCCAGCGCGCGATCTCGGCGTACGGCCCGTTGTCGGTGATCTGCGAGGCGCGCCGGAAATGACTCAGGAACGGTACGTCGGCGATCGCCGCGGACAGGTCCGCGCGCAGCCCGGCGACCGCGAGCGCGAGCCCGCCGCCCTGGCTGCCACCGACCACCGCGACGCGGTCGGCGTCGACGTCCGGGCTGCTGCGCACGGCATCGACCGCGCGCACCGCGTCGGTGATCAGCCGCCGGTAGTAGTGCTTGGCCGGATCCTCGATTCCGCGGGTCAGGAAACCCGGTGCCGACGATCCGTGTCCTTCCGGCGCGATGTCCGGAGTTTCCGAAACGGTTTTTCCGCCGCCGCCCTGGCCGCGGTTGTCCATGATCAGGTGCGCGTATCCGGCCGCGCTCCAGGTGAGCCACTCGTACGGAATCCCCCGGCCGCCGTTGTACCCGATGTACTGCACGACCGCGGGCAGCGGACCGGTGCGGTGGCGTGGCAGGAGCAGCCACGCCTTGACCGGCTGACCGCCCCATCCGCTGAACGTCACGTCCTGGACCTCGACGGTCGCAAGACGTGCGTCGTACGGCGCGAACCGGGTGTCGATCGGCCGTCCGGCAGCGTCGTCGAGCGTCTGCTTCCAGAACGCGTCGAAGTCCGCAGGCTCCTCCGGCTCCGGCCGGTACTCGCGCAACCGGTCCAGTGGCATGTCGACCAGCATGAAGCGTTTCCTTTCAGTGGACTTCAGTGGAAGCAGGCAGTGGCGGCGTTGCCGTGGCGACCGGTGGTGTCGACGACGATGCGCCAACCGCGGCCGCGGCGGGTGACTGTGACGCCCGGATCGGCCTTCGTCAGCAGGAGATCCGGCGTGTCGAGGTCGACGGTGACCGACGGACGGGTCTGCGTCGGATCCGAGATCGCGACCGTGCCGCCGGCGACCACGACGGAGGCTGGTCCGTCGGCGGTCAGTTCGGCGACGGTACCGGCGCTCCAGAAGTTGGTCGCCAGGACGTTCCTCATCCGGATCGCATGCGCCGTGGAGTCGGCGCGCAGTTTCTGCACCGGAAGCTTGCCGGCGAAGGACTTCGTCGCCTCCAGCGTCGCGGTCGGCAGCTGCACGTAGTAGTAGCCCTGCGCGACCGGTGCCGTGCCGTGGGCAAACCACACGGTTTGGTACGGGCGGCTGACGGGCGTGTCGGTGCCGTACTTGAGGTTGATCTCCCGCCAGGTCGCGGTCCGGTTCTCGCGCAGTGTCCGGATCGGCGTGCGGTCCGGGAAAACGTACCCCCCGGTGCCGTCGAGGTGACACCAGCCGGGTGCCGCCGTGAACGTCTCGTTCCCGGTGCGCAGCTTGCGGTTCTCGATGATCGTCTCGACCGTGCCGTCGCCGGTGACGTCCGAGCCCACGCACACCATCACGTCGTCGATCAGGAACCAGCTCTTCAGCGCCCGCAGGCTGGTTCCGTGCCCGCGCAGGTCCATGCCGTAGGCACCGATCGTCCGTCTCGGAACCGCGGCGCCACCCACCCAATCCGCCTCGCTGGTGCTGCGGAAACCGTAGGAGTCGGCCAGTCGCCGGGTGTCGACCGTTGTCCCTGGCAACCGGTACGGGTCGACCGTCGGCCAGTAGTCGCCCGAGTAGTGGCCGAGGTCGTCGTCGTACAGCAGCACCATGCCGTCGGACAGGTGCCAGCCGTGCAGGTTCTCGGTCTGGATCGACTCGTAGTTGTAGATCCGCGACGAGTAGGCGCTCAGCCCGATCGTGAACGAGGGCCGGTGATGCGCGACCTTGTCCATCCGCGGGTACTGCTTGTGCAGCACGAGCGGGCCGCGGGCGGGTGCCGGCGACGCCAGGATGTTCCGGGCCGCCACCAGCGAGGCCGGATCCGTGACCTTCAGGAAATCCCGGAAAATGTCTTCGGTGATCCATTGCTTGACGAGCGCGGCCAACTGCGCGGCGCGGTCGGCCGGCGCGGCCGGGATCAGGCGAAGCGTGCCTTCGACGACCGTCTGCGTCGGGGCGTGGTTCTGCTTGCTGGGCCGGGCGATCTCCCGGCCGCAGACCGAGCCCATCAGGTCGCCGCGCACCATCAACGGGTCGAAGGCGTCGGTCACCCAGCCGTAGATGTTCTCGAGGTCCGGATCGGTCACGGTCCACTCGGTACTGCCGAGCAGGTAGAGCAGGGCGGAAAGCGTTCCGAGCAGTTCCTTGCCGTACCCGCCGTTGTACGGGTGCTTGTAGTGCTGCAGG
Source organism: Kribbella sp. NPDC004138 (assembly GCF_053603655.1). Taxonomy (NCBI): domain Bacteria; kingdom Bacillati; phylum Actinomycetota; class Actinomycetes; order Propionibacteriales; family Kribbellaceae; genus Kribbella; species Kribbella sp. NPDC004138. Next base: position 147,259 of record NZ_JBSGFZ010000006.1, on the reverse strand, counting down.
AACGAGCCGTCGCTGTAGAAACCCTCGCCCGTTCCGTCGACCCGGCCGGGCGCGTCGTTGAACGCGAGCACGCTGTTCGCACCACTGCCCTCGACGTCGCTGATCGCGTCGCGCACGCGGACCAGCGCGGCTGTGTCGCCGTCGAGGACCGCGCGGGTGGCCACCACGGTGGCGATCCAGACCCGGTTCGCGCCGGTCGCGATCTGCCGGTCGGCGCGCCACAGGTTCGGGTCCGGCGTGTAGTGGTTGATCGCCGCCGTGTACTTCGTCCGGGTTTCCGCCGGGATCGCGTCGAACAGCAGGACCAGGGTGTCGGCGAACGCGGAGGCACCGCCGATCTCCCAGTCGTAGTCGTTGTCGTAGCGCGGGAGTGTGGGGCTGTAGCGATTGGTGTACATCCAGTCGAGGGCACCGCGGATGTCGTCGGCGACGGACGCGTTTCCTTGGTACGCCGATCCGTTGGTGGCCCAGGCCACCGCGATCTGCTTGATCCGGCGGAAGTTCGACGCGACGTGGTTGGAAAGCGTTGTACTCGCGAGGTCCGGCCAGAGCGTGGTGCGGCCTGCCGAGCGGTCGAGGGTACTGAGCGCGGACTGGGCGAGGCGGTCGACGCGGGCGATCGCTACCGCGAGGTCCGGATCACTCGGGTCGACGGTCGGCCCGCCAGTGAGCAGGGTCTGCCAGCGGAGGCGGAGCTCGTCGGTGGACCCGGCGGCCCAGGTCGGTGTGGGGATCGCGACGAGCGCCGTTCCGCCGAGCATGCCGCCGAGTACGGTACGGCGGCGAAGGGTGAGATCAGGCATGTGAGTCCTCTCAGAGGGCTAGGGCAATCGCCTTTGCGCCGGCGGCGTTGGGATGCAGACCGTCGCCGCTGTTGAAGCCGGGGCGGAGCCGAGCTGGGTCGGCCGAGTCGCGGAGCGCCGCATCGACGTCCAGGAGGCGGTCGAAGAAACGGCCTTGCCGGAGTACGGCGTTGACGTCGCTGCGGACCTCGTCGAGAGCGTCGGTGTAACGGATCCAGCCCTTGAACGGGCCGATCGTCGCGCCGATCACCTCGAGGTCGTGATCGTGCGCGCGGCGTACCAGCTGGTCGTAGGCCTGCAGGATCCGTGCCGGGTCGGTCTGGCTGGGCGGTTGCTGGATGTCGTTGATGCCCAGGAACACGACCAGCGTCCGGAGACTCGGCAGGCCGAGTACATCGCGGTCGAACCTGGACTGGCCGCTGGGTCCGAAGCGGGCGTCGTCGAGCAGAACACGGTTTCCGCTGATTCCGAGGTTGGCGACGGCGGGGCGCCGGCGGAACCGTCCGGCGTACTGGTCCGGCCAGCGGAGGTTCGCGTTGTCCGGCGTGCCGACTCCTTCGGTGATCGAGTCGCCGAGCATCGCGACCACGCGGCGCCCGGCCGCCGGTACGTCGACACCGTTCAGCAGGAACACGGAGTTCGTCGGGCGGTCGTCGATGGAGCCGGTCGCGTGCACGTTCCGGTGGAAACTCAGCGGGCCGGTGGGGCCTGGCAGGTACATGCTCACCGCCAGCTCCCCACCGTCCGGCATCACCATCTCCACCGGATCGCTCACCACAATCGCGCCGGCCGCGAGCAGGATCTCCTTCTCCCCGCCGAACAGCACCGGCGTACCGTTCGCCGCTACCGGTCCGACCACCACAGCCGTCGCGCCGAACGGATTCGCGAACCGCAGCCGAATGCCAGCACTTGTTCCTGCCGAGAGGTGAAGGGTGTAGCGCAGGGTGGTGTCGGTGAACCCGGCGCTTGCGTCGCCGTCCGTGGGCGTCGGAGCAGTCTGCGCAGTCGCCCAACTCGCGGCCCACTGACCATGAGTCCCCACCGACGATCCCAAGCCCTGCCCACCCGACGCGGTGGCCGCCGATCCCCCACCTACCGCGCCAAACAGCCCACCAAGAACCCCACCGGCCGTCCCACCAAGGACAACCCGTCGCGACACCCCACCAGCCGACCCGTCTGACGACACCCGACGCGAGCCCTCCTGAGCGCCGGCAGCCCCGTGGGTGTGTTGTGTCCCCGGCATCAGCAGGTCGCTGTCGGGTTGAAGTTGGTGGCGTAGGTGCCTACGGAATTTCCGCCGGTGTTGCCGGACATCGTGTTGCCGCAGATCTGGCCCTGGGGTGTGCGCATGAACTTGATGCCGCCGGAGGCGTTGTTCGTGATGGTGTTTCCGTAGACGTTGTTGTCGGTTCCGTCGGTTTCCGTGTCGCCGCCGAGGCGGACGCCGGCGCCGGCGTTGTCGTGGATCGTGTTGTAGCGGAACGTGTTTCCGTTGCCGCGCGCGTCCAGGCCGCCCGAGCTGGAGTCCTGCTGCCGGCTGCAGTCGTTGTACTCGACGACGTTCGCGGTCGAGTTCTCCTTCACGTCGACGCACTCGTTGCCGTACGTCGCGATCGTGTTGTCGTGGATGTGGTTGTTCCGGCTGCGGTCGGGCTGGTCGTCGGGCGCGCCGTTCGCGCCCTGCTGCTCGGGCGCGGTGCCGAGGTAGATCCCCTCGCCGTTCTTGCCGCCGTCGCCGAACTTGAAGTCGTACACGCCGCACGGGCCGACGGTGTTGCCGTGCACGTCGGCGTTCGTGATCAGGTACCGCAGCCGCAGGCATTCACCGCCGGCGTTCTTCAACCGCAGGTTCCGGATCGTCAACGTGCCCACGCCGTCACCAGGCGACGTGCTCATCGCGTACACGAGCTTGTCCCGGTACCCGGCCTTGCTGGACGACGACCCGAACAAGCCGTCGATCGTGAACCCGTCCAGCGTCACGCCGTCGTGCCGGATCTGGAGGATGCGCGAGTTTCCGGCGCCTTTCACGACCGCGCTCGACGGACCGCTGATCGTGACCCCGGACCGGATCGTCACCGCGTCCTGGAGATAGGTGCCGGAGGCAAGGTGTACGGTCGCGCCGCGCGGAGCGACGTCAAGCGCTTTCTGGATCGTCGCGAACGGCGTACCGCTCGACGTACCCGAGTTGGCGTCGCTGCCGGTGGTGGCGACGTAGTAGTCGGTCGCGGCGTGTGCCGGGATCGCGGGCAGCGCCAGCGCGGCGCCGAGAAGCAGGATCGGGACAGCTCTGGACATGGTGGTCCTCCTGAGTGGGCGGTTGCTGCCTATGGGCGGTCGGCGACGAGCAGGCCGACCAGAACCGGAACTGTGGTGCCGAGGAGCAAGGGACCTGCTGGTATCGGAAGCGAGAAGACCGGTGCGGCGACGGCGGCACCGAGGAGTGCGGTGCCGCGCGGAACGGAGGTGAAGGCCAGACGGAACGCAGTACGACGCCAGTCGGTGGCTGATCCGGACGGGTGGCGACCCGCGGCGACCGCGAGCGCGAGGTGATAGGTGACCGCGGCGGCGAACAGGCCGACGTGGATCATGAACAGCGTCAGGACGGGTGGCCCGGAACGACCGGAAAGGAACGACAAGTTGCTAGCGGCAACCACCGCGGCGATCGTCATCAGCACCGAGTGCGGGAGCAGCGGGCGCCAGTACCTGCGCCATCCGGCGAACACCCCCGTGAAGCACCGCGTGTCGCCGTCGGTCCGCCACCGGTTGAGCGCGAACCCGACCGCCGCCAGGGCGGGAAGCCACGTCACGATCCCCAGACACAGGATCGTGAAGGCCGCGCCGGCCATCGCCGGGCTCGCGATCCAGCCGAGCCAGTCGAGTGCGCGCCGACCGACCCCTCCCCCGGTCATACCGTGATCCACCCGTCCGGCGTCACGATGACCGCGCGGATCCCCACGCCGGCCCAATCAGGCTGGAGGTCGGCGCCTTCGATGGTGCCCTCGTCGTCGGCGAGCAGCACGGTCTCGTCAGCGAAGGAGACCCCGTGGCCGCGGGCGAGGTCGAGGCGGCGTGCGGTCGGTGGTGCCGGGTGCAGCGACGAGGTGGGTTCGATGGTTGTGAGAAGGGTGGCGGTCTTCGTCCGGCGAGCAGTGGCCCGGAGCGTGTGCATGGTGCGGGTCAGGCGGAGGCTGGGCGTGCTGGACGTCGGGTTGGCCTCGACCTCGGTGACGGCGGACTCCACGGTCAGCGGTGTGTGCAGCCGGACCCAGGCTTGCGCGGACCCCGACCGCAGCGCGATCTCGTCGCCGTACTCGATCGGCCAGTCGGCGTGCAGCAACAGTGTCCAGTCGCGCGGCGCCTCGGCCGCGCACCGGTCGAGCAGGACGAGTCGGCCCGCGGGCGTGAAGACGAGGGTCCGGTCGAGTCGGGTGATGCCCAGCTCAGGCGGGTACATCGCCGCGATCTGTGCTGTGGCGTGGGCCGTCCCGTCGGCCGCGTGGACGTCGACCATCCGCGCCTGGCGTTCGTACGGGATTCCTTTGTAGACGTGGTAGCGGTCCTCGTCGGCGTACCCGAGGCCGTCGACCAGGACCAGGTTGTGGTCGCCCGCGCGCTTGCGGTTGCTGTATCCCTCGTCCACGGCCAGGAAAGCGCCGCGCGAGGTCAGCACGAACGATCCCGAGTCGGGGTGATGATGCCCGGCGCTCAGCGTGTCCCAGCCGCGCTCGCGGTCCAGCCGGTGCGATGTCTCCCACGCCTGATGCCCACCGCCCGGCGCAGCCTTGAACGACATCATCGTTGCCTCGTCGTCCCATCCGGTCCGCGCCGTGACCAGGCCGAGGTCCGGAAAGTACGCGGACAGCGGCGCGTTCTTCGCGGGATCGACCGGCGACAGCGAGTCGTCGTACCAGAGCAGCTCGAGGTACGCCTCGGGCATCACGCCGGGTTTCACACCGCTCGCGTACGCCTCGCGCCAGAAGAAGCGCTCGGACACGAGATCGGCCAGCCACTGTGCCTCGCCGATCCGGTACGCGGAAGCGAGTTTCCGGTACAGCGCGACGCTGTGTCCGCTGCGCCGGTCGTGGCAGTCGCCGTGATCGATGTTCTCCTCGAATCCCGGCGCACACTGCTGCAGCCGGTAGGAAAACGTGTTCGCGAGGAACCGGCAGCGCTGCCACCAGTCGAGGCCCTCCCGGTCCTGCAGCAGGTCCAGGTACGTCGCCAGCCACGGAACGCCGTACCGCCAGTAGACGACGCCCTCCATGTCGGAGCCGTCCGCCGGCAGCAACTCGACGACCGTCTCGAAGTTCCGCTTGGCGCGCTCGGTCCATTCGGTGCGGCCCAGCGCGTAGCCGGCCGCGGCGAGCCCGGTGTAGCAGATCCAGTTGTGGTTCTGCCAGTACGACGAGCTCCACCACGAGCCCTCGGTCTCGACGGCGAACTCGTACAGCCGCGACCCCTGGAGCTCGAGCTTGGCGCGCAGGTCGCCGGCCAGAGCGAAGTCGTCGCCCAGCCAGGTGTAGGCGAGGGACAGCCCGTGCAACAGCCAACCCGCGTCGAGGTCGTGGTCCGGGAGGTGAGCCTTGCCCCAGTGCGGGAAGCCGATCGCGGCCGAGATCCAACGCTCCGCCTCGACGCGGTATCCCTCGTGGCCGGTCAGGCGGTAGGCCAGCGCGAGGTTGGCGGCGGCCGGGCCGAAGTACGTGATGCTCGCGGACGGGTGCTCGGTCGGTGGGGCCTGCGTTCGGTACCAGTCGCACTGCTCGCGCAACCGCCGCCACTGCGCGGCGTACCGTCCGTCGAGGCCGGCGCGTACCTCGTCGATGCGATCGTCGAACATCACAGTCCTCCGATCGCGTGGTCGTTTCCGTCGACCGTGATGACGTCGCCTTCCAGCCGCACGTCGAGCGTTGTGGTCGAGTAGACGGAGCAGTACGTCGCGGTCGCGCCGACAACTGTCCAGTCGAGCCAGGTCCGGGTCCGCTGCGGATCGTCGGCCGGACCGGGGCCCGGGCGGGTCACCGGTACGGCGTCGGCGAGGTGGTATCCGTACAGCGTTTCGTCGCCCGCCCACGTCGTCCGTACCGCGTCCGGACCGACCTCCACGGTGAGGTCGACGTCCGGGCGGAACTGCAGCACGATCTCGCGCTCGCGATCCGCCGTCACCCGGACGACATCGACCAGGTAACTGTTTCCGGAAATGAGTTTCCGTGCCGCGCGGACACCGTCGTACCAGCCGTCGACGGTGGCCGTCACCGACTCGGCGTCGGAGATCAGCCAGCCGGTCGCCTCGACAGGTTCGAGGCCGTCGATGCGGATCGTCGGGTGGGCAGCGGCGGATTTGTAGTGCGCGCGCCACTCGGCATGGCCGTACGGCACCTGGCCGGGGTCGGGCTGCCACGGCGTCGTCGCGCCGTACAGGTAGAGCGCGAGCTTGTCGTGGTGCCCGTGGGAACCGCCGTGCGGGCCGTGGTCGAGGATCGCCAGCAGACCGGGCACGCGAAGCACCGCGTAGAAGGAACTGACCAGGAACGACCCGTCAGCCGGGGCAGCGTGAGCGACCGAGGTTGCGGTGCGGGCTGGCCCGCTGAACCAGTTGGTCAGCTTGTCCTCGAGGCCGTCGTACTCGGGGCCGACCTCTGCCAGCGCCCGGTCCGCAACAGCGCTCAGGTCGTAGGCGGTGGTGAACTGGCGGGCGAGCGAAGCGATCTCCAGCCACTCCAAGGCCAACGGAGCCCGGAGATACGGACCGTCGTGGAGGGCCGGAAGGATGCCGCCGTCGGTGGCGATCGAGGCCAGCGCCGCGATCATCCGCTCCAGGCGATCAGGCACCGATGACGGATCGACACCGCGCAGACTCAGCAGATAGGCCCGCAGAACGAAGCCGTGGTAGTACGTGCTTCCTTCCCACTCCCAGCCGTCCTCGCCGGTCGCGGCCTCCATGTGCGCGAACTGGCCACGTTCACCGGTCAACCATTCCTCGGCGCCGGACCAGCTCTCGCCCCGAACAGCAGCGGCCGCCTGACTCGCGGTCGTCCCGAGGGCGTTGAACCACGCGGTGTAGTTCGACGAGAACTTGTCCTGGGCAACCATCGCGTCGCGGGCCTGGCGTGCCCCGGCGACCATGTCGTCGAGCATCGGGAGCGTCTCCCCCAGCTCGGCCCGGCCGGCCAGGTTCAGGATCGAGTGGGCGATCGGCACACCCCACACCGCATCGGTCAGCGCCTGGTGGAACAACCGTCCGCGCTGCATCCACCCCTGCGCCTGCTCGTGCTCCCCCGCTTTCGTGAGCTCCACGTACAACCGCGCGTACGACGTGAGCAGGTCAGCCCCGCCCCCGTCGTACGAGAGCAGCCTGATCCGCCGCGCCCAGAAATGGTGGGCGAGGACCGTCCACGCGCCGCGGACCGCGGGTGTGTCGACCCGGCAACCGTAGGAACACGGAACGCCGCCCTCCGGAAAGTTTCCGGAATCGAATCCGACGTGCGCCAGCTCGACACCGTGTGCCGGACACACGTACTCGTGCCACCAGCCACCGCGTTCCGTCGGCGGAGTCAGCGCGGCCACGTGCCACCGTCGATGTCGATGGTGATACCGGTCAGGTACCCGGACGCCGGCAGCGCGAGGAACCGGACCGCGTTCGCCACGTCCTCGACCTGTCCGGCGCGGCCGATCGGCGTTCCGGCGACCATGTTCGTCTGCGCCTGGGCCGTGGAAAACGTGTTATGAAACGCGGTGTCCGCGATGTATCCGGGCGCGACCGCGTTGACCGTGATCCCGCGCGGCCCGAGCTCCTTCGCCAGCCCCTTGGTGAACCCGCGGATCCCGGCCTTCGCCGCCGCGTAGATCACCGAGCCGGGACCGCCGCCGTTGTGCGCGGCGAGCGAGGCCATCGTGACGATCCGCGGGTTCGCCGACTGCGCGAGGTGCGGAATCGCGGCCCGAGTGGTCCGGAACGTCGCGCCCAGGTTCACGTCCACGACCTGCTGGTAGTGCTCGTCGGTCATCTCCTCGACCGGGACCCGCCCGATCAGGTGGCCGGCGTTGCAGACCAGCACGTCGAGACCGCCGAGGAAACCGACCGTTTCGTCGAGCAGCCGGTCGACCTCCGCCGTCGAGGTCACGTCGGCGCCGACCGCGATCGCCTTCCGGCCGAGTTCCTCGATGCCGGAAACGGTCTGCGCGGCCGCGGCGGCGGACTTTCCGTAGTGCACCACCACGTCCGCGCCGGCCGCCGCCAGGCCGAGCGCGATCCCGCGGCCGATGCCGTGCCCGGCCCCGGTCACCAGCGCGCGCGTCCCCTGCAGTTCCCCGGTCATAGAAACAGTCCTTCCGTCGATTGTCATTTGATGCCCGCGGTCGCGAAACCTTGGACGAAGTAGCGCTGCCCGATCAGGAACAGCACCACCATCGGCACGGTGGCCAGCGTGGTGCCGGCCATCAGGAACGCCCACTGGGTGTCGTTCTCGGTGCGGAACACGGACAGTCCGACCTGGATCACCCGCAGGCTGTCGCTCTTGGTCACCAGCAGTGGCCAGAGGAAGTTGTTCCACGACCCCTCGAAGGTGAGCAGCGCGACGGTGATGAACGCGGGTTTCACCAGCGGCGTCATGATCCGCGCGTAGATGCCGAGCTCACCGAGGCCGTCCAGCCGGGCCGCCTCCTCCAGTTCCACCGGCAGGTCCAGGTAGAACTGCCGGAACAGGAACACCGAGAACGGGCTCACCGCGCCCGGGATGATCAGCGCCCACCAGGTGTCCAGCCACCCGGTGCCGCCCTGCCCGGTGATGTCGTTCCCGCCGAACAGCGGCATGAACCGCACGATCAGGAACTCCGGCAGGATCTTGGTGTACGTCGGGATCATCAGCGCCCCGACGAACCCGAGGAAGATCAGCGAACTCCCCCGGAACCGCAACCGCGCCAGCGCGTACCCGGCCATCGACGCGATCAGCACGTTGAGCACGGTGTGGCTGACAGCGATCACGAAACTGTTCCGCGCGTACGTCGCGAACGGAGCTGCCCGCAACGCGTCGGCGTAGTTTCCGAAAGCCCATTCCGTGGGGAACAACCGGGGCGGCACCGCGGCGATGTCGCCCGGCGTCTTCACCGAGGTCAGCAGCATCCAGACGAACGGCACGATCATCACGACGGAGATCGCGGTCAGCGTCAGGTAGAGCGCGATCCGGCCGCTCCGGGCCCGCCTCGAGGTCTCAACGGGTGGCACGGTCACCTCCGGTGATCCGCCGGTTCAGCAGGGTCAGGAACAGCAGCAGCGCGAACAACACCAGGCTCTGGGCGCACGCGTATCCCATCCGGAACTCCCGGAACGCGGACTTGTAGATCTCGTACGTCATCATCGTCGTGCTGTTCGCCGGCCCGCCGTCGGTCAGGATGTACACCTGGTCGAAGGACTGGAACGCGCCGATCACCGAGGTGACGAAGACGAAGAACGTCGCCGGCCGCAGCAGCGGCAGGGTCAGGCTGAAGAACTGCCGGACCTTCGAGGCGCCGTCCACCGACGCCGCCTCGTACAGGTCGGTCGGCAGGCTCTGCAGCGCCGCCAGGTAAATCAGCATCTTGAGGCCGATCCCCTGCCAGATCCCGACCACGATCACGGCCGGCATCGCCCAGTCCGTCGAGGACAGCCAGGCCGGGCCGTCCAGCCCGAGGAACGACAACACGGCGTTGGCGAGGCCGCTGCGCGGGTCGTAGATCCACAGCCACACGAGCGCGACGGCGATCGTCGCGGTCACCTGCGGGATGAAGATCGCGGTCCGGAAGATCGCCCGCCCGGCCAGCCGGGTGTTCAGCATCAGCGCGATCAGCAGCGCGATCGCCATCGCCACCGGAACGGTGAAGAACGTGTAGATGCTGGTGTTCAGCACGGCGCGCCGGAAAACGCTGTCGGAAACCAGGTCGCGGAAGTTTTCCAGCCCGACGAACCGCGGCGGCGTCAGGACGTCGTACGACGTGAAGCTCAGCACGACCGCGGCGACCAGCGGAATGCCGATCCAGATCAGCGCGTGCAGCACGGCGGGCGCGACCATCAGCAGACCGGCGCGGCGGCGGGCGCGCAGCAGCCCCCGCTGCCGCGGCGGGGCTGCGGACGGTCCGGGTGCGGCCGCGCGCACCCGGTCCCGCGTCGACACCATCGTTCCGCTCACAGCCGCGAGATCGCTTCCTTGCTCAGGTTCGCGAGCTCGTCGATCGCTTCCTTGGCGGTCCGCTTGCCGACCACGGCGGTCTCCAGCGTGGTCTTGATCTTCTCCCGGATCTCCATCCAGGCCGCCGTGCCGCCCTCCGACCGGGCCTTGCTCATGTTGTCCAGGGCAAGCTTCACGAAACCGTTGTTCTTCACGTAGTCCGAGGTCCGCAGGTCCTGGACGCCCGGCACGGAACCGCGTTGTTCCGCGGTCGGCAGGATCGATTCCGGCGTACCCATGAACTCGACCAGCGCCTGGGCCGCGGCGGCGTGTTTGGTCGAGGCCGAGCGCGCCACCATCGTGCCGCCCTGCAGCATCGCGGGCACCTTGTTGGCCAGGATGAACGCGCCGACCTTGTCCTCCGCGAGCAACTCCGGGTTCTGCTTCTTGAGCTGCACCCACAGCGAGTTGTTCGACATCATCATCGCGGAACGGCCCTGCTGCAGCGTGGTCGGCTGACCGGCCGACGACTTGAACGAGTAGTCCGCCGACTTGTCCTTGATGACGTCGAGGAACAGCTGCAGCGCCTCGACACCACGCTCGTCGTCGAACTTGACCTGCTGCCCGGCCTCGTCGAACAGGTTCCCGTCGTTGGCGAACAGGAACGTCTCCCAGCACTGCCGCAGATCGATCGAGAACGGGTCGAACCCGACCCGGGTGAGTTTGCCGGAGGCATCGGTCCGCGCCAGCTCCTTCGACATCGACCGCAGCTCGGCCGAGTCCTTCGGCGGCGCGGTGATCCCGGCCTCGGCGAACAGGTCCTTGCGGTAGGTGACGATGCGGGTGTCCAGGACCATCGGCAACGCGTACAGCTTGCCGTCGAACCGCGACGGCTCGAGGACGCGGTCCTCGTAGTCGTACCGCTTGGCGAGCTCGTCGGGCAGCGGCGCGAGCACCTTCTTGTGCGCGAACGGCGGGATCCAGCCGACGCCGAGCATCACGACGTCCGGCATCAGGCCGCCGGCCAGGCTGGTGGTGATCTTCTCGTTCAGGGCGGCGTACGTCGTGTAGTCGACCTTGACCGTGACGTTCGGGTTCTTCTGCTTGAACGCCGGCAGCAGTTTGCCCTCCAGCAACTCCTTGCCGGTGCTGCCCTCGAACAGCGGGGTGAGCAGGCTGATCTCGCCTTCGACGGGCCCGTCGGCGGCCGCCTGGGTGGTGCCGCCCGACGCGGAGCACCCGGTGGCCGCGGCGACGGCGCCGAGCCCGAGGGCGGTCAGGACTGATCTGCGGGTGTACTCCATGGCGCGCCTTTCGTGGTGCTGCGGAAGAGGAGTGGTGCAACGATCTACCAGCCGAAGCGGCGCAGCGGTGCGCGACTGGTGCAACGATGCACCGCATGCTAGGAACGGATTTCGCGGCACGTCAAGAGGTGGACGCCGACAAGCTGTCACTGGACTTTCGGCGAGACCTGATGCATCGTTGCACTGCGATACGGCAGCACCACGGGGTGACAGAATGCGCGGGTGGGCGGTGAATTGAGAACTGGCGAGGTGACGATCCAGCAGGTCGCGACCGAGGCGGGCGTCTCGCCGAGCACGGTGTCGAACCTGCTCAACGGGCGCAACCACCGGATGCTGCCCGAGACCCGGCAGCGGATCGAGCGCGCGATCGACAAGCTCGGCTACCGGCCGAACCGGGCCGCCCGGCAGCTCCGGACCGGCCGGAACACCACGATCGGGCTGGTCGTCCCGTCGGTGGGCAACCCGTTCTGGGGTGCGCTCGCGCGGCATCTGGAGTCCGCGGCGCTGGCCGAGGGGTACCACGTGCTGCTCTGCAACTCCGAGCGCGATCCGCGCCGTGAGCGCGACTACGTCGACGAGTTGTGGGCCGATGGCGTCCACGGCGTCGTACTGTGCTCGTCGCTGCCGTCGCTCGAGCACGTGATGCCGCTCGTCGAACGCGGGCTGCAGCTCGTCGCCTTCGACCGGACGTCGCAGGCCGGGGACCCGGCGTCGCTGGTCAGCATCAGCGTCGACAACGCGATCGGCAGCCAGCTCGCCGCGCAACACCTCACCGATCTCGGGCACCGCCGGCTCGCGTTCGTGTCCGGCGCGCTGGCCAGCGTCAACCGCAAGGAGCGGTACCGCGGGTTCACGGCCGCTCTCGAGCAGGCGGGGATCGATCCGGCGACGTCGGTGCGCGCGCCGGTCAAGGGCGACGCGGACGACTTCGGCGACGTCGAGGCCTCCGAGCTGGGCCGCGCCGCCGCGGCCGAGCTCCTGGCGCTGGAGGAGCCGCCGACCGGGATCGTCGCGATCAACGACATGTGCGCGCTCGGCGTCTGCCGCGGGCTGCGCGACGGCGGGCTCGAGGTGGGCAAGGACGTCTCGGTGGTCGGCTTCGACGACATCGTGCTCGCGGACCTCTACGCGCCGACGCTGACCACGGTCCGGCAGCCGATGAAGGAGATGGCCGCGGCCGCCTTCACCCAGCTCAGATCCCGGCTCGACGACTCCGGGCCGACGCAGGGCCAGTCGCTGCTGTTCCGTCCGGAGCTGATCGTGCGCGAGTCGACCGCACCGCCGGCGGAGCGGACGCCGTCGTAAAATGAGCCCGGTGCAACGGATCTCGTCGCGGAACGCCCGGTTCCAGGTGTGGCAGGCGTCGCTGACCAATCGCACCAAGCGGCAGCGGTCCGGCGAGTTCCTGGTGCAAGGCGTCCGGCCGATATCGGTTGCTGTCGACAACGGCTGGCCGGTGCGCACGGTCATCACCGACGCGTCCCGCCCGTTGTCCCGCTGGGCTTCGGATCTGCTCCGCCGGCTGCCGGACGTCGAGCGGGTCGCGATGGCGCCGGAGCTGCTGGCCGAGCTCGGCGAGAAGGACGATCCCGAGCTGATCGCCGTACTGGAACTGCCGGCCGACGAGCTCGAGCGGATCCCGGTCGGGCCGGAGTTCCTCGGCGTCGTCTTCGACCGGCCGACCGGACCGGGCAACATCGGGTCGATCATCCGGTCCGCCGACGCGTTCGGGGCCGACGGCGTGATCGTGACCGGGCACGCCGCCGACGTCTACGACCCGAAGGCGGTGCGCGCGACGACGGGATCGCTGTTCGCGGTCCCCGCCGTCCGCGCGCCGTCGCATCGCGAGGTCCTCGACTGGGTCCGCCGGTCCGCGGTGCCCGTCGTCGTGGTCGGCACCGACGAGCACGGGCCGACCGACGTGGACGCCTTCGACTTCACCCAACCGGTGCTGCTGCTGATCGGGAACGAGACCGCCGGCCTGAGTACGGCGTGGAAGGACGCCGCCGATCACCTGGTCCGGATCCCGATCACCGGATCAGCGAGCTCGCTCAACGCCGCCAACGCCGCGACCGCCGTCCTCTACGAGATCTCCCGCCAACGCCGCGTCCGCTAGCGCCGGTGGTCTCACGCCCTGCAGAGGATCTCGCCGTGCAGGATCGAGATCGTGGCGTCGGGGGTCTCCGTCCAGGTTCGCCAGGCCTGTGAGATCGCGGTCAGCGTCTGCTCCGGTACGCCGGACGCGCGAGCCTGGTCCGCGAGCGCCGACTGGAGGATCCGGTCCGCCCACATGCCGCCCCAGAACGCACGGTCCGCGGGGTTCGTGAACGCCCAGGTCGACGTGGTCGCCTCGACGTTGTCGAAGCCGGCCGCGAGCGCCCACGACAGCAGCCGCCGGCCCGCGTCCGGTTCGCCGCTGTTGGCGCGCGCCATCCGCTGGTAGAGCTCCATCCACTCGTCCAGCTCGGGAAGCTGCGGGTACCAGACGAACCCGTGATAGTCGGAGTCGCGGACCGCGACGATGCCGCCGGGCTTGCAGACGCGGCGCATCTCCCGCAGCGCCTGCACCGGATCGGCCACGTGCTGCAGGACCTGGTGCGCGTGCACGACGTCGTACGTGTCGTCGGGCAGATCCAACGCGTGGACGTCACCGACGACGAACTCGACGTCGAGATCCAGGTTCTCGAACGCCGCCCTGGTGATGTCGAGCGCGGCGGCGTTCGCCTCCAGCGCCGTCGTCCGGCCGGGCCCGACCAGGCGGGCGAGATCGGCGGTGATCGTGCCGGGACCGGCGCCGACGTCGAGCAGCGACATCCCCGGCCGCAGCTGCTCGAGCAGGTAACCGGCCGAGTTCTGCGCGGTCCGCCAGCTGTGCGACCGCAGCACCGACTCGTGGTGGCCGTGGGTGTAGACGTTGTTCATGCCAGGCTCCTTTGCCCTCACCGATCGCATCCCACGTTAATCCAGAATCTTGCCCAATGAGACATATTGTCTTGTAATTCGAGACCACGTTCATGGCCGAATATGGCCAGACCGGACCCCCTCGGGCGCGCGAACCTTGCAGTACTTCGACCATCGAGGAGGAATCCGATGCTGGCAAAGGTGTTTCCGATCAAGCTGAAGGACGGCAACCAGGCGGCCGCCGAGGCGATCGTGCAGGAGTTCGCGCCGAAGGGGCCGGGCGCCGAGGAGGGCACGCTGTCCTTCCGGGTGTACCGCGACCCGGCGACCCCGGATTACCTGTTGTTCGTCGAGCACTTCGCGGACCAGGCGGCGTACGACGCGCACACCGGGTCGGCGGCGTACAAGGAACTGATCGTGGGCCGGTTCGCCGACCTGATCGTCGAGTTCGTCGAGGTCGACCACGAACTGCTGGTCAGCCTGTGAACGACCTGGCGCGGCAGCTGCGGGAACTGCACGGGCAGCCGCCGCTGGTGCTGCCGAACGCCTGGGACGCCGGCTCGGCGCGGGCGATCGAGGCCGCGGGCGCGGCGGCGATCGCGACAACGAGCACAGGTGTCGCCTGGGCGTTCGGCGTGGACGACGCGGGCGAGCTGTCGCAGTCGGCGGCGCTCACGATGATCCGCGCGGTGTGCGCGGCGGTCTCGGTGCCGGTGACGGTCGACGTCGAGGCCGGGTACGGCGACGTCGCGGGCACTGTCGCCGCGGTGCTCGAGGCAGGTGCCGTCGGCATCAACCTCGAGGACAGCACCGAACGGGTCCTCGACGAACCGGAGGTGCACGCCGCGCGGATCAAGGCGGCCCGCGCCGTCGACGCCGACCTGGTGATCAACGCACGGACCGATACGTACCTGTTCGGCGACCGGTCCGGAACGATCGAGCGCGCGAAGCTGTACGCCGACGCCGGTGCGGACGTGCTGTTCGTACCGGGCGTGCTCGACCTGCCGACGATCGCCGGACTCGTCCGGGAGTCGCCGCTGCCGCTCAACGTGATGGCCGGTTCGGGGGCGCCGTCGGTCGCCGAGCTCGCGGAGGTCGGCGTGGCGCGGATCAGCGTCGGGCCGGCGATCACCAGCGCGGCGTACGCACTCGCGACGGCCGCGGCGAAGGAGTTGCTGACCAGTGGCACCTATCAGGGAATGACCGTCGGAGACTAGGCGACCAGTTGGTAGACGGCGGCGAGCGAGCGCCATGGGCGGAGGTGCTCGACCTCGCCGCCGAGCGGCCAGGCGTCCCGGGCGCCGAGGCGCAGCGCGATCTCCTGCGCCGCCCGGCTGCTGACGACAGTCTCCAGCGTCGGGACCAGCGTCTCCGCGTCCTCCAGCCTGATGTTGCCATTAGCAACTTCCCGGGCGAATGGTCCGATCATCTCCGCCGCGGCCAGCGCCTCGGGCCCGGGGAACGCGTGGGTCAGGCCATGGCCGAGCCCCGGCACCGGCACGCCGTACACCTCGACGAGCTTGCGCAGCGCGTCGCTCGCCTCGTCCGGAGCGAGCCGGTCCCGGACGACGGCCTGGACGGCGACCTCGAACGGGCCCCACGCCCCAGGCACGCGAACGCCGGGCCGCGCCGTCACCAGCGGCCCGAGCTCCGGATCCGCGGACAGCTGCGCACGTGCACGGACCGGCTCGCAGTCGAGCCCGACCAGGCGTGCGGCCCGGTCGACGACATGGATGACGCCCTCCCAGAACGGCAGGTGCGCACGCAGGATCAGGTGGTCGTCGCCGCCCGCACCGATCTCGAGCAGGCCGGGCTCGCCGTCGAGCGAGATCGTCCGCCGGTACACACCGTCCACGACCGACTCGACGCCCGGGACCGCCCGCGCACCGAGATACGAACTCATGGCCTCCCAGTCGTACGGCGGGGTGAACGGCAGCCGCAGCACCAGCCCGCCGTCGGCCGCGAGACGATCGCCGCGCCGGCGCCGGTCGCGCAACTCCCGCGGCGTGGCCCGGAAGATCTCCCGCATCGCCCGGTTGAACTGCCGCAGGCTGCCGAACCCGGCCGCGAACGCGATCTCCGCGATGCCGAGGTCGGTGTCGTCCAGCAGGCGGCGCGCGAAATGCGCCCGGCGGGAGCGGGCGAACTGGTCCGGCGTGACCCCCAGGTGCTCGTGGAACATCCGCCGGAGGTGCCGCGCCGACACCCCCAGCCGCGCCCCCAACGCCTCCTCGCCGGCCTCGTCGAGCAGGCCGGCGATGATCAGCTGCACCGCGCGGCAGACCAGCTCGGGGGTCTCGTCCGCGACCGTCCCGGCCACCCGGTACGGCCGGCAGCGCAGGCAGGCGCGATACCCGGCCGCCTCCGCGGCGGCGGGCAGCTCGAAAGTGCTCACGTTTTCCGCCAGCGGCTTGGCTCCGCAGCCCGGCCGGCAGTAGATCCCGGTCGTCCGCACCGCCGAGTACGTGGTCACGGAAGCCACGCTAGAGGCGGCCGCCGACAGTTCCTGACACGCGGTTTACACCGAGCGCCCACGGTGACGGATAAGGTACGGCGGGTGCAGCCGAAACCGATGCTCGTCGTGGTCAGTGGTCCTCCCGGGACCGGCAAGACGACGCTGGCGCACCGGATCGCGACGGCGATCGGCTGCCCGGCGATCTGCCGCGACGAGATCAAGGAAGGCATGGCGCACGCCACCCCCGGATTCGTGCCGGGCCCCGGCGACCCGCTGACGATGCGCACGCTGTCGACGTTCTTCGACGTGATCGGCCTGCTGGTCGGCCGCGGTACGACGGTGGTCGCGGAGGCGGCGTTCCAGGACCGGTTGTGGACGCCCGGCCTGAGCCCGCTGCTCGGCCGCGCCAACCTCCGGATCCTGCACTGTACGGTCCCGGCGGAGGTCGCGCTGCAGCGGATCACCGCCCGGACGACCAGCGACCCGCGCCGGGCGGCGCACGAGGACAAGCAGATCAGCCCGGACGCGCGGCTGCGGACCCACAACGCCTTCCAGGCCGTCGATCTCCCGGTTCCCTCGCTGACCGTGGACACCACCACCGAGCCGCCGCTGGACGAGATCCTCGCCTTCCTGCGCCGGGAGTGAGGTACCTAACGACAGGACATGTCCCCACCGGGCGCGGTTCGGGAGGAGACTGCGAGCGGGGAAAGACCTCCGGTCGTTGGGCACCACCTGAGGAGTGATGGGCATGCTGGAGCGGTTTGCCGGGTTGACGACGGCACATGTGGCCGATGCTTGCTTGCGGGCCAAGATTCCCGTGCGGACAGTGTCGTTGACGGCGGTGACCGGCAGCCGGGTCGCAGGCCGGGTACTGCCGGCACAGCACGTCGGAAGTGTCGACGTTTTCCTGGAGGCGTTCGAGTCCGCGGCCGACGGCGACGTACTGGTCGTCGACAACGGCGGGCGGCGGGACGAGGCCTGCGTCGGCGACCTGCTCGCACTGGAGGCCGCGGCCGCCGGTGTGGTGGGGATCGTGATCTGGGGAATGCACCGGGACACCGTCGACATCGCCGCGATCGGCCTGCCGGTGTTCAGCCTCGGCGCGTTGCCGACCGGTCCGCTGCGGCTCGACCCGCAGCCGGCCGATGCGTTGTCCACGGCAACGATCGGCGACTGGACGGTGACCCGGCACGACGTCGTCCTGGCGGACGAGGACGGCGCGATCTTCGTCCCGGCGGATCGGCTGGAGGAGCTGTTCGGGCTGGCGGAGTCGATCCGGGACACCGAGCGCCGGCAGGCGGACGCGATCCGCGCCGGGCGGTCGTTGCGCGAGCAGGTGAGCTTCGCGCAGTACCTCGAGCGCCGGGCCGCCGACCCGTCGCTGACGTTCCGGCAGCACCTGCGCGCGGTCCGTGGAGCGATCGAGGAATGACCACGTGGCAGTTGGGCGACGTCGCCGTCGGCCGGCTCGGTTTCGGTGCGATGCGGATCAAGGCCGGCCCGGATCGACCGGCCGCGCTCGCCGTACTGCGTCGCGCGGTCGAGCTCGGCGTCAACCACATCGACACGGCCGCGTTCTACGGGTCCGCGAACGAGCTGATCCGCGAGGCCCTGGCGCCGTACCCGGCCGACCTCGTGATCGCGACGAAGGTCGGGCCGGGCACCGATCCGGAGCGCGGGTTCTACAACGCGACGACAGCCGCGGAGCTGCGCGAGCAGGTGGAGACCAATCTGCGGCAGCTCGGCGTCGACCGTCTGGACGTCGTGAATCTGCGGATCACCGGCGACGGCTCGCTCGCCGAGCGGTTCGGGTGGCTCGTTGCGCTGCGGGACGAGGGACTGATCCGGCAGCTCGGCGTCTCGAACGTGCGGCTCGAGCACGTCCGGGAAGCGCTCGCGATCGCGCCGGTCGTGTGCGTGCAGAACAGCTACGCCGTCGACCGTCGGGGCTCCGAGGACGAGGTGATCAGCTTCTGTGCGGAGCGCGGGATCGCCTACGTGCCCTTCGGGTCCATCACCGACGCTTCCACCTCAGCCGCCGTCGACGCGGTCGCCGCGACGCACCACGCCACGCCTCAACAGATCCGCCTCGCCTGGACGCTGCACCGCTCCCCCAACATCCTCGCGATCCCCGGCACCGGGAGCGTCCGGCACCTCGAGGAGAACGTCGCTGCAGGCAAGCTGGAGCTGTCCGCGGCCGACCTCGCATCCCTCAGCTGATCCCTCGCGTCGCTCGGCTGGTCGCGGCCGACCTCGCGTCGCTCGGCTGGGTCGCGGCCGACCTCGCGCCCTCGGCTGGGTCGCGGCCGGCTTCGCGGCGCTCAGCTGATTGCGGCGCGGACGGCGGGGACGACCTCCTGCGACCAGCGGGAAAGCTGCGTCTCGAACGGGTCGGTACCGCGCGGAAACAGCGTGAAACCGGCTGCGTCGTGGTTGAGGATCGCGTCGGTGAGCTCCTCGACCCATTGCGCCGGCGATCCGCCGAGCCAGCGCCCGTCCTCGTCGCGGGTGCGGGGCAGCGGGGTCGCGGTGATGGCGCCGGGGAAGTTGTAGACGGTCGCCACGTCCGACGGTTTCCGTCCGACCGACAGGGCCGCCTCGTCGATGATCGGGCGGGACCAGCGGTACCGGTCGCTGAGCCAGTCGGCGGCGTGGCCGGGGATCCAGCCGTCGGCGTTCCGGCCGGTCGCGGCCAGCGATTTCGGGCCGTTCGAGCCGGTCCAGATCAGCGGCGCGGGTACGGCGGCCGGGCGGAGCGCGCCGATCGGGTAGTGCTTCGTCGGCGCCGGCGTACCCCCGTCCGACAGCGAGTGGACGAGCTGCATCGCCTCCTCGAACGCCTCGACCGCCTGGGCCGGGCGCAACTCCGGGACGCCCATCGTCGTGATCCGGTCCCACGCTCCGCCGGCGCCGAGGCCGAGGACGAAGCGGCCGCCGGACAGCGCCGACAGCGAGGTCGCCGTCCGGGCGAGGACCGGCGCGGGCCGCAGCGGCAGGTTGGTCACGTTCACGAACGCGGACAGCCGCTCGGTGCGTCCGAGGACGAACGCGATCGCGGCGTACCCGTCGAGCATGTCCGCGACGTACGGGTGGTCCGCGAGGCTGACATGGTCGAGACCGTCCCGGTCCGCCTGCTGCGCGAGCCGGACGATCGCGCCGGCGTCCCGCACCGCGTCCGGCGAGCCGTATCCGAACCGCACGTTCATGTCGTACTCCTCAGGTAGTTCGCTGTCCTAACTAGTTGTAGCACGAATCATTCGAACCACAAACTATTAGGCCAGCGGACTATCATGGAGGCATGGTGACGACGACGGCCCGGGACACCGACCTTGCGAGCGCGCTGGTGCAGACCATGCACCGGCTGCAGGACGTGCACGCCGAGACCAGTCGCCCGCTGGGCCTCACCCCGCAACAGGCGCACCTCCTGTGCGTGCTGATCGCCGGCCCGCTGGGCATGACCGAGCTCAGCCGCATCCTGAGCATCGAACGCTCCAGCCTGACGAGCATGGTCGACCGCCTCGAGCGCCGCACCCTGGTGGCCCGCATCCCCAGCCCGACCGACCGCCGCGCCTGTCAGATCGAACTGACCCCCGAGGGCCTGTCCCTGGCCCACGACGCCCACAACGCCGTCGTCGACCGCATCAACACCCTGACGGCAAACCTCCCCGCCACAACCCGCCAAACCCTGGCATCCGCCCTGCAATCCATCATCTGATGACCTACCGGTACGTCGAGCGCTCGGGCGCGCGCATCGCGTACCGGGTCAGCGGCGCCGGGCCGGCCCTCGTGCTAATGAAGAACAATCGCCGCCCACTGGACTATCCGGTCGTCACCCCGCTCGCACAGCGGTTCCGGGTGCTGCAGATCCATCCGATCGGCTTCGGCGCCGGCGACCGGCCGGACGACTACGACTTCGGCTCCGTCGGCGACCAGGTCCTCGCTGTTCTCGATCACGAAGGGATCGGCCGGTTCGGGATCTGGGGATTCTCGCAGCCCGCCTGCATGGCGGCACTCGTTGCCAGGTCGACGGACCGGGCCGCGGCCCTCGTCATGGGCGGGGTCACACCGATCGGGTTCCCGACCGACGGCGAGATGCGCCGGATGGAACGGGAGCCTCGGCTGCCGCGGGCTGCACTGGAGTTCTGGCGGACGTACCGTTCGTACGACTGGCATCACGAGCTCCGGCTGTACGCCGGTGCCAAGGTTGTCTACCTCGGCACCGCGGACCCCGCGATCCGGCGTTTCCGGCGGCTGCGGCCGGTGCTGGAAGGTATCGGGTTCGAGTACCTGGAGTTCGACGGGCTGAACCACAGCACGTGCGGGCTGGGCGACGCGTCGGCTGACGGCCGGCGCGTCGCCCAGGTTGTCGCGGATCGTCTCGTCAGCGGCTGAACTACCGCCGACCGCCGAATTCCCAGGGGTGGATTTCGGCGTTGTCGGCCTGGATCAGGGTAGCGGCGGCTTGGGCGGATGGGGCTTGCAGGAGGGCGGCGCGACCGATGTGGGTGGTGCCGTCGAGTAGGTCGCCGTACATGATCAGGTGTTCCGAGGTGAGCGGGCGTGCGGCGTCCTTGGTGAGTGCCAGGTAGCGGCGTTCGACGGTGCCGGTGAAGTCCCACATCGTGCGGCCTGGGTAGTGGTTGCGGAAACGGTGGATCTCCACGGTTTCGAAGGCGCCGGCGCGGTAGTACGGCTCGTCGTACACGAAGGATCGGACCGCCTCGTCGTCGGGCAGGTCGACGATGTGCAGGCTGCCGGTGGTCCGTTCGCCGTCCTCGGTCAGCGTCGGGCCGCGCGCGATCAGGCCGTCGGCGTACCCGTCCATGAAGGTCCAGTGCTCTTCGTTCAGAGCGACCTTGATCTCGAAGCCATCCACCGTGTCCCGACCGTAGACGAAGTACTCCATAGGCAGACCCTACGGAAGTACCAGCCGGGACACGGTGGTGCGCAGGCGGTCAGCCGTTCGTGGCGAGGTGGAAGCGGAGGACGGTGTCGTAGTCGATGACCTCCACGCCGGCTGCCGGGGTGACCGGCTCGTGGGAGGACACGATCAGGACCTGGCGTGGGTCGGCGACGTCGACGTCGTACTTCGACTTCACCTGCGCGCGGTTCTCCGCGTTCTTCAGGTACTCGGCGTACTGCGCGAGCTCGGCCGCGCTGTCCTGCACCGGCGTACGGAAAACGCGGCGCCGCTTCTTTCCGTTCCCGGAGTCGACGACCGGGAGCTCGAGCCGCCCGACGATGTGGCTGCCGTCGGCGCGCTCGAGGATGAAGTCCGGGTGCAGGTCGCCGAGCGCCGGCCGGCGGACCAGCTTCGTCGCGTCGAACGCCGACAGCAGGATGCCCTCGTGCTTGTCCAGGAAATCGTCGACGCCGCTGTCCTGCAGGCCGTGCGCGAGGTAGGTGCTCTCGAACGCGTCGGCCGTCAGCACGGCCGGGTCGATCGGTAGGCTGATCGTGCCCACCGGGTCGAGGTGCGGGCGGGAGTTGATGTAGTTCCGCAGGAAATCGAGGTACTTGTCGGCCGGCTCCGACCGGTGGATCGCCAGCGCGAAGAACACCCAGTGCGCCCGCAGCGAGTCTCCGGACGTCTGCACGAGCAGGGCGCGGTCGAAGGTCGAGTAGTTTCCGGGCGCAAACCGCAGCACCTCGTCGGCCGGGCCGACGACCTCTTCGCCGAGCATGTTTCCGGCCTTCGGAAACTGCTCGACCAGCGTTTTCCGGCCGGCCTCGGTCGCGATCGTCGCGTCCTTGAACCAGTTCTGCCCCTGCAGGTTCGCGACCACGGTGCGGCCGCCGCCGAGCCCGAAGTACTCCTCGATGCTGCCCACCTTCTGCCGCCGGACCTCGAGGCTGCGGTACTCGCGGCTGAGCCCGACGAGCTCGAGGATGTTCCAGTCCGGCGTCTCGGTCAGCACCATCATCCGCGGGAACAGCATCGGCCCCGGCAACTCGCTGCGGTGACTCACCGGCAGATGCCCGGCCACTCCCTTGAGGTGCTCCCCCCAGAACTGACCGTTCACCTTCACGAACTCGGTGGGTTTCATCGTTCTCCTCGCTCAGACACTCCGTCGCAACCTTCAACTCCCGCCCGAGCCGACCCTATTCCCTGCGGTCCGAGGCCGACGAGGCCGTTACTCGCCCAGGAGGATGTCCAGGAATCCGACCTGGGAGGTGTGATTCAGCCCGTTGAAGACCGCCGGCACCTTGCCGTACGACACCATCGCGGTGGCTGTGCCGTTGAACTTGCTGAAGCCGTACTGGTAGCCGGCCTGGGTGTCGTGGTCGACGGCGATGATGACCGTCGGGCCGTTGACGCCGCACTTGTTGACGACCAGTGACTCGAACGCCGCCCACCCGGACTTCCGGACCAGCTTCACCACCGGCTTCGCACCGGCGGTGATCGGGATGTGGATGGTGTAGAGCGCGCCGGCCGTCGTCGTCATCAGCAGGGTGTCGTACGTCCGCTCCTCGCTGATCATGGTCATCGCCTTGAAGCCCCGGAAACCGGCGAACGAGCCCGCCGACCGGTAGCCGGTGCCGTTCGGGGCGTAGCGGTACAGGTTGCCGTTGGTGTTCAGGCCGTACAGGTACGCGGGCCGGGCTCCCTTGAGGGGATAGTTCGAGGTGGCGATGGACTTGAAGCTCCCCCAGCCGGTACCGACCCGAACCGCCTTCGACTGCCACGGACGCGGCCCCGAGAAGACGGTCGTCTGCCGGTACAGGTTCGAGCCCAGCAGGAACAGACCGAAGGCGTAGTACTGCGTGCCCGTGGCGTTCCACGCCAGGTACCACCTGTCCATGTAGCGGCTGGCGAAGAACTTCGAGTACACGTACGGCGGCGTCACCGGGGTCGGCGGCTTGTGCGCGGTGATGTCGACCGTGTCCACGACGTTGGCCTTGGTAGGCCAGACAACCGAGTTGGAACACAGCTGCGCCGCAGCGGCGGGCGCCGCAGAAGCAGTGGTAGTGGTGCCGGCAGCCACCAGTCCGAACGCAGCCAGAGCAAGCGCACAACGCCGAAGCTTCATCGACAGTCCTCCCCAGAACACCTGACCGGACGGCCGACCCTACACATCAACCCGCGAGTAACAGCCGAACCCACCCCACCGCCGAGCGAAGCGAAGGCGCGGGGGTGCCGGAGGTAACTGGCAAACCCGACCCCAACCGCCGAGCGAAGCGAAGGCGCAGGGGGAGCCCCCGCCTGCGGCAAGCGAAGCGCAGCCGCACAACACGACGAAGGCGAGGCGGTCAGCGCAGGAACTGCGCGACACACCTCGCCCATCGCCTTCGTGGCGGGTGCAGGGTTCGAACCTGCGTAGGCATACGCCGACAGATTTACAGTCTGCTCCCTTTGGCCGCTCGGGCAACCCGCCAGGGTGCTGCCGGTTCGTGAACCGGCGTGGGAGACGATACAACAGGTAGTGGCCCTGACAGCAAATCGGAAAGGAAGTGCCCATGGCTTCGGAGTCCTCCTTCGACATCGTGAACAAGGTGGACCGTCAGGAGGTGGACAACGCCGTGAACCAGGCGGCGAAGGAGATCAGCCAGCGGTTCGACTTCAAGAACGTCGACGCCGGGATCAAGTGGTCCGGTGAGGCGATCGACATGCAGGCGAACACCGAGGAGCGGGTGAGCGCCGTCCTGGACGTGTTCAAGGACAAGCTGGTGAAGCGGCAGATCTCGCTCAAGGGGCTGCAGGCCGACGAGCCGAAGCTGTCCGGGAAGATCTACAAGATCAACGCCACGATCGACGCCGGGATCACGCAGGAGAACGCGAAGAAGCTCTCGAAGCTGATCCGCGACGAGGGCCCGAAGGGCGTCAAGGCGCAGATCCAGGGCGAAGAGCTGCGAGTGTCCAGCAAGAGCCGCGACGACCTGCAGGCGGTCCAGTCCCTGATCAAGTCCCAGGACTACGACTTCGCCGTCCAGTTCGTGAATTACCGCTGACGCGCCCTGCCCGGTAATCGGTTCGCTGCGGACCTGTTTGCCGGGCATGCTGGCGGTGTGGGTGAGACGTTGCTGCGGAAGTGGTTGCTGGCGGACTTCGGGCTCGACGTGGTGGAGCTCACACCGGTGGCGGAGGGCGCGGATATCGCCGCGCAGGTGTGGCGGGCGAGTACGGCGACCAACGTGTACGCCGTGAAGTGGAGCGGCGCGGGGACGAACACGGGGCATCAGGTCGCGGCGTTTCTGGCCGATTCCGGGCTGCCGGGCGTACTGGAGATGATCCGGACCGTCGAGGGCGGGCTGTGGAGCGTGCACGCGAAGAAGCGGTTGACGATCACGCCGTGGATCGACGGGCCGCGGGCGGCGCGGACGGGGCTGACGGACGAGCAGTGGTCCGAGTACGGCGCGTTGCTGCGGCGCGTGCACGACGCCGAGCCGCCCCACCGGCTGCGGGACGCGCTGCCGAAGCACAGCCAGATCGACGCACGGACGCCGGCTCTCGCGGCGGAGGTGCGGACGCGGCTGGAGACGCCCGAGGGTGAGGTCGAGGAGGAGCTGGCCGCGGTGTGGAAGCAGTACGACCACATCATCGAGGACCTGCTCACCAACCGGCCTCCCGCGCCGACCGGCCCGCGGGTCGTCTGCCACGGCGACCCGCATCTGGGCAACGTCCTGATCCGGAACGGGCTGCACCTGATCGACTGGGACGACGTCATCTTCGCGCCCCGCGAACAGGACCTGATGTTCATGCTCGGCGGCATGGGCGACGTCGGCCCCACCACGACAGACCAGACGGACGCCTTCCTGGCCGGCTACGGGCCCCACACCGTCGACCAGGAAGCTGTCCACTACTACCGGCACGTCAGAGCCTTCGAAGACGTCGTCGGCTGGTCCCACCAGGCCATCACCGGCCCGGAGGAGCCCTACGCGCTCCAGGTGACCAAAGGCATCCTCACGACTGGCCTAGCCGCCCTGGCCGTCCAGTAGCGACCCACGCCGCCACCTGGCTGCCCAGTGCCTCGCCGTCGAGCATGGAGTGGCGGAAGTGCAGGCCGGCCAGGATCCGGGCCTCACGGACGTCGCTGCGTACTGCGGCCAGGTCTGCATAGGAGCGTGTGGTGTTCGTGACCAGACTGCTCATCGTCAGAGGGACCCTGCCCGTGTGGAAGAAGGCCTGCAACGCACCGGTCACGCCCGCGGTGAGGCATGCGTGGCCGGACGGGTACTCCGGGTGGTTGACGTTCAGCAGGGCCTGCCACGTCGGATCAGCCTGAGTACGACGGTTTCCGTCGGTGTCGGCGCGCTGGATGGCGTGGACCGGCCGCCACGACAGGTAGTGGAACTTGGCGTCCCAGCAGGCGATGACCGCGTCGCCGGCCGAGACGTGGGCCCGCGCCAGCATCTGCGCGGCACTACCCAGCGAGAGGTGCCGGTCAGCGGCCAACTGCAGCAGCGCCCGGCTCCACTGCTGAGCCGTCTGCTCGGACCAGAACATCGCCGTTTCCGTCTGGGCCGCCGTACGCGTCGGGCTGTCCTTGCGACCCACTGAAGCCACCTCGGCGACGTCACGCGCGTAACGCTTGCTGGCCAGCGGATACGGCCCGTCCGGGCGGAACTGCGCACGAGAGCGCAGCGCCAGCGGCCTGACCTGCGTGAGCACGATGTCGATAGGAGGTGTCGCGGCCGTCGGCTCCCACACGCCTGGACCTGGCAGGGCCTGCACGTAGGGCACGGTGTTGCTCAGGCCGTCGCCCGCGCGCCACGCGAGTACGCCCGCCGCCACAGCTCGGCCCAGCTGGATACCCCGCGTCTTCCCTCCCCCGTCCGGTACACCGGCCAGGTAGTCGGCGTACGTCGTTTCCAGCCCGGGTGACGGTACGCGGGCCCGCAGTACGTCGTACGCCGCGGTGGCGACCGCGGCCGCGGCGGACACTCTCCGATCCGGTCGTACGGCGACCTGGAACGGCCGGCCGTACCCGAGCCCGGCCACGGTGTCGGCGATCGCCACGTGCACGATGCCGAGCAGTACTTCGGAACTGGCCGGTGGGCGCCCCCGCGACGATCACCTGCGTGGCGTACCGGCTCCAGTCGAGCACCGGCGCCGCGTCCACCCGCCTGGCGCTCGCAGGTGCGACGACGGAACCTGCCAACGCCAACGTGCCGGTGATGAGCAATACGGCTGGGCGAAACAGCAATCTCATGACGTTCCCCTCCGAACAGCGGAACAGCACGGCGCCGCCCCACGCGGCTAGCTCACCGCGGCCGATCGCTGACAGCCATACGACGTTCGCCGTATTGCCATCGGCCGGATCGGCCTGGCCTGGGGAGGGGGAGATGGTCATGACTGTCACCGAACGCGATCTGCGTCAGATCCTCGACGTCGTCGACTCCGGCCGTCGGGCGGATCCTGAGGAACTGTTCCCGCGCGAACTGCTGGCCGCGCTCGCCGAACTGGTCCCGGCCGAGGAGATCAGCTTCCAGGTGAGCCGTCCGCTGGACCGCGCGGTCGTCGCGCTGGAGGAGTTCGGCATCGTGCCGGACCCGCTCCCGGACGGCTGGGAGGAGCTGTTCTGGCGGTCCTACTGGGAAGGTGAGACCTGTTGCCGGCCGCAGCTCACCGGCGACTACCAGTCGGTCTGGAAGGTCTCCGACTATCTGTCCGGCCGCCAACTGGCGAACTCGATCGTCGGTGAGTGGTTCCGCGTCCTCGGTGCCCGCCACGAGATCGCCGTACCGCTGCCGGTGCGCGGCGCAGAGGACCGCCGGATCCTGCTGTTCCGTGCCACCGGCCGCGACTTCACCGAACGCGAGCGGCTGCTGCTCACGATGCTCCGCCCGCACTTCATCGAGGTGCTCCGCGCGCACGAGCGTCGCCGAGCCCGTGTCCCCGACCTGACCACTCGCCAGCTGCAGTTACTCCGGCTGGTCGCCGACGGGCACAGCAACACCCAGATCGCCCATCGCCTCTTCGTCGCCGAGGGCACCGTGCGCAAGCACCTGGAGAACATCTACGAACGGCTAGGCGTCACCAGCCGCACCGCCGCGGTCGCGACCGCGTTCCCCCGCACGCACTCCAACTAGACGTGCCGGAGCCAGATGTTCGGTTCGACGTACTTGCCCGTGCCGGCGTCGCGGTCGATCTCGAGCGTGGTGAGGCCGTCGGGAATGGTGTAGGTGCCGGAGGACGGAAACTGCATTCCGGTCCATTTCTCCCAGTCGACCACCGAGCCGGTCATCGTCTGTGAGGCCGGAGCCGGCGCCAGGAGGGTGGCGCCCAGGCGGACGTGGGTGCGCAGCCAGGGGTCCAGCGGCAGGCCGTCCTCGCGGGTCCAGGTCATGAAGGTCTCGATCGGGGTCAGCGGGTAGCGCGACTTCAGCGTCGGGCGGACCGGCGCGATCACCTGCCCGAGGCCGGAGGCGACGGCGCGGTCGCGAACGGCGGTGATGACCCGGCCGGCGTGGCCCTGCCCCTGCTCGTCGGAACGCACGGCGGCCGCCATCAGCACGAACGTGTTCGGTACGACGTTTTCCTCGTACTCCGTGACCGACCGCGCGAGCGAGTCCGTGAACCCGCCGGGCAGGTCCTCGACCGTGCCGTCCCACGCGAGCAGCACGCCCCAGCAGCCCGCGATCAGCCGCCGGGTCTCGTCGACGAAGTAGAACTCCCAGTCGCGGAAATACTCGAGCCGCCGCTCGCGGAACGGCTTCACGCCCTCGTCGTGGAAGATGAACTCCGGCCACTCCTCCACGAACCGCTGCCCCGCTTCTTCGTCCAGCTCGGGCGCCGCGGCCACCGGGATCAGTTCGTACATGCCCCGGACATTAACCACCCACCCGTTCACCGGCCACCGCTTTCCCCCGGACGGCGCGCGGTGAGGTGCCGAGTTCGCGGTGGCAGGTCTTGTTGAAGGCCTGCAGGTCGGGGATGCCCACCGACGCGGCGATCGCGGGGATGGACAGGGTGGAGGAGACGAGCAGGTGGCGGGCCCGGGTCATGCGCCGGCGGCGGATGTACGCGATCACCGTGGCGCCGGTCTCGGACCGGAACAGGCGGGTCAGGTGGTTGTGGGAGACACCGGCCACCCGGGCCAGGCCGGGGACCGTGAGCGGCTGGGCGAGGTTGGCCTCGATGTGCGCGATCGCGGTGGCGACGGCCGGATGCCGGGTCTCGGCGGTCGCGGGCGTGAGCTCCGCGATCCGCCACAGCGCGCTCCAGACGTCCGCGGTGGTGCGGGACGAACCGGACGGAGAGGACTCGATCGCGGAGCGCAGCAGCCCGGACAGCAGCGGCGCGGCCTCGCCGGCGTCCTGGACGACGGGGACCGACGACGGGACGCCCGCGACGACCGGCCGGAAATGCGCGTAAAGATGCTCGGAACGCCCGCGGTAGTCGAACTGCACCTGCGTGCCCGCGGGGGTCAGCGAGACGTAGCCGGGCGCGACGGAAAACGTCGTACCGAGCAGGGTCAGCTCGGCCGAGTAGTTGTAGAGGTGCAGCTGCCACAGGTCCGGGAGGCGGAAGACGTCCCGCCGTCCGCGCACGCCGTGGATCCCGGCGCCGACGTTCAGCACCTCCGGGGGTTGCGTGAGGTGCAACTCGATCATAGTGAGAATTTACCAGCAGTGGTGAACACAACCCACGCGAGAACACGCTTTCCGTGCCTAGCCTGGAGGAGTAGCAACCACCACTCCACCATGGGAGTTTCCATGCCCCATCCGCATCGCAAGCACCTGCTCACCTCGGTACAGATGGCGCAGTTCGTGGCCACCGGCGCGCTCCGGATGGACGCCGTCGTGCCGGACGAGATGAACCAGCAGGCGATCGAGGTCCTGAAGGCCGGCATCCCGGGGGTCCCGTACGGCACCCCGCTGTCGGAGGCGTTCGTGGACAGCGACTTCGTCCAGCGCCTGGTGCAGCTGCCCGAGGTGGCCGGCGCGATCCACAGCCTGGTCGGCCCGGAGCCGACCGTCGACCACCACGCGGTCCACATCCGCAAGGCCCACGAGGGCGAGGCGCAGAACCTGCACGGTGACGCGATCATCGACGTCCGCACCGACGCCTTCGACGTTCAGCTGATGTACTACCCGCAGGACGTGACGCTGGAGATGGGCGGCACGCTCAGCGTCCCCGGCAGCCACCTGCGCCGGACGAACGAGTCCGACACCGGCCGCTACCAGAACCTGCTCGGCCAGACCCGTCTGGTCTGCCCGGCCGGCACCGTCCAGTTCCTGCACCACGGCATCTGGCACGGCGGCCGCAAGAACGACAGCGACATCGACCGCTACATGTTCAAGATCCGGTTCAACCCGACCGTCCGCCAGGTCCGGCTGTGGAACACCGACGACCTGTACGACGACCAGGTCGCGGCCGAGCTGGAGCAGAACTTCCCCTGGTACGAGAACGCCACCGGCCGGCTGGAGCGGTACAACCGCATCATGCTGTGGCGCGCGATCAGCGGCGACGACACCTACGACCCGAACTACTGGGTCACCCGCGTCTCGAACCGCCCGCAGCGCGTGGTGGCCGACCGCGCGAACAACCCGCACGCAGCAAAGCACGCAGCGAAGAAGGAGATGGCATGACCGCCACGGCAGAGACACCACAGGTGACCGGCCTCCGCCAGCAGGTGCTGGTCCTCTACCTGGCCTCCTCGGCGCTGGATGCGCGCGTGGTCGGCTGGTCGGTGTACGACGGCACGGGCGAGACGCACCCGACGACGGGTGACAGCGACGTACCGCCGTACGAGACCGGGCTCGACGCGCTCAAGGACGGCTGGCGCCTCTTCCAGGCGGCCCAGCTGAACCCGCCGTACCCGGGGCACGAGTACGACGTGTCCTTCCTCAAGCACGAGTTCTTCTTCGAGAAGCTCGTCTAGACCGGCAGGACACACACTGGTTTCGGCCATGCGGCCGGCTCGCCCGCCTGGGTGAGCCGGCCGTCGGCGATCGTGAAGGTCGCGATCTGACCGGACCGCTCGTTCGCGGCGTACAGCGTGTTCCGGTCGTTTCCGAAGGCGAGGTGCCGCGGCCAGTCCCCGCCGGACCCGATCGTCTGCACCAGCTCCACGCTCAGCCCGTCGGCCGCGATCGCGAGGACCGCGATCGTGTTGTCGCCGCGGTTCGATCCGTACAGGAACCGGCCGTCGGCGGAGATCAGCAGCTCGGCCGGGAAGTTCTCGCCGGGCGAGTCGGCCGGCCGGGTGGACACCGTCTGCACGATCGTCAGCTTCCCGTCGGCGTAGCTGCAGACGGTCAGCGTCGAGTCGAGCTCGTTGATCACGTACGCCGCGGCCGCCGTCGGGTGGAACACCAGGTGCCGCGGCCCCGCGCCCGGGTGGATCCGCAGCCGGTCGACCTCATGCAGCGCACCGTCCTCGCCGAGTGTCGACGAGTAGACCGTGTCGGACCCGAGGTCGACGTCGAACACGTACTCACCGGCCGGGTCGAACGCGACCTGGTGCGCGTGCGGTCCCTCCTGGCGTTCCGCGTTCGGTCCGGTCCCGGACCGCTGCACGAAATACGCCCGCTCACCGAGCGAACCGTTCTCGCGCAAAGGGTGCACGGCGACGGAGCCCGAGGTGTAGTTCGCCGAGAGCAGGAACCGGCCGGACGGGTCGATGTCCAGGTGGCACGGGTGCATGCCGCCGGTGGACTGCTGGTTGAGCAGCTCGAGCGCTCCGTCCGCGCCGATCGCGAACGCCGAGACCTTACCGTCCGGCTCCTCGTTGGTGGCGTACAGGAACCCCCCGTCCGCGGACCTGACCAGGAACGACGGGTCGGCGACCGTCGCCGCCGTGTCGATCCCGTCCAGCGGCCCGAACGCGATCCCGTCCCCGCCGCCGGCCTGACTCGTGTAGCTCCCGACATAGATCCGCTCAGAGGTCATGGCTCATACCCTGCCAGGTCAGGAGCCGACGGGCACACCTCTGTCCATCCCGTAGAGCGCGGACCCCCAGCCGAGGTCGGCAACGAGCAGTCGCCAGCCCAGCCGCCGGTACAACCGCGGCGCCGGACGGTCGTCGGCGTACGTCGTCAGCAACGCTTTCCGGTTCGGGAGATCCCGCATCAGTTCTTGCATCAACGCGGTCCCGAGGCCTTGCCCTTGGGCAGCGGGCAGGACGGCGAGCTCGACGACCTCGAAGTGCCCACCGATCCACTCCGCCGCGAGTTCGGGACCGATCGCCGCCGCGACTCGGTCCGACCACCACTGCCCGAGGTGTCCGGTGAAACCGTAA
The DNA here is from genome assembly GCF_053603655.1 of Kribbella sp. NPDC004138. Lineage (NCBI taxonomy): Bacteria > Bacillati > Actinomycetota > Actinomycetes > Propionibacteriales > Kribbellaceae > Kribbella > Kribbella sp. NPDC004138. The sequence goes on along the minus strand of NZ_JBSGFZ010000006.1, from coordinate 115,468 downwards.
GCGAATCCGGCAATCGGGCCGCTGCCACCCATCACGCCCGCGACGTCGAGCGAGCCGACGCCGTTGCCGGCGGGCGGTGTGCCGACAGGACGCGGGAGGCGCGCGACGACGAGTTTGAAGTCGTCGCGGGCGGCGTGGGCCGGCAACTGTTCGGCGGCGAACCGCTGGGCGTCGGCGCGCTCGTCGTCGTACCCCGGAGCACCGAAGGCGGCCGCGAACACCTCGCCGAGCTCGCCGGCGACATCGTGAGCATCAACTCGGTCGAACACGTCGATCACCCCGCTTAGCCTAGGTTCCTATGGACACCGAGGCGTTCCTCCGGCGAGTCGGACTCAGCGGGTACGACGGCCCGCCGCGGCTGGAGGGTCTGAATCAGCTGCACGCGGCGTACGTGGATCAGGTGCCGTACGAGACCGTGCAGTACCAGCTCACGCCGGGTGGCGCGTTCGAGCCGGAGGACGTGGCGAAGCGGATCGTCGCGCGCGAGACCGGCGGGTACTGCTTCCAGCTGAACGGGACGTTCGCGCTGCTGCTGACCGAGCTCGGGTACCGCGTGCGGATGCACCGCGGCGGCGTACAGACGGTCAACCGGCCCGGCGACATCGACGGCAGTCACATGGTCCTGACGGTGAGCGGACTGGTCGAGGACCCGGGGCGTTGGTGGCTCGTCGATGCGGGCCTCGGCGACGGTCTGCGCCAGCCGATGCCGTTGGAGACCGGCGAGGCCGAGCAGTACCCGTTCACGCTGCACCTGCGCCCGTCGGAGAAGACCGACGGCTGGCGACTCGACCACGATCCGCGCGCGAACCTGATCGGCATGGACTTCGAGTCGGCCCCGGTCTCCCTGGACGCGTTCGCCGCCCAGCACCGGCAGCTCTCCGCCGACCCGGCGTCCCCGTTCGTGCGACTCGCCTCCGCGTTCCGCCGGACACCGGAATCCGTTGTCGTCCTACGATCCGTCGGGCTGAGCGAAACGTTTTCCGACCGGGTCGACAACACCCTGCTCGAGACCCCGGCCGACTACTTCGCCGCGCTCGCGGACGTTTTCCGCCTGCCGCTCCCGCACTACTCCGGCACTGACCGCGACGTGCTGTGGCGCCGCGTCTGGTCCCAGTACGAGGACTTCGTCAGGTCGCAAGCGCGAACATGATGCTGGGCAGGACCGAGAGGACGGCGGCCACCGCGGTGCAGAGCGAGATCATCGTGACGGCCGGGGTTTCGATGTCGACCGAGAACGGGTCGTCGGCGGGCAGGCGGAAGAGCTCGGCGATCCAGCGCAGGTAGACGGCGAGGCCGATCATGACGTTGACGGCCATGACGATAGCGAGCCAGCCGAGATGGCCGTCGATCACGGCCTGGAACGCGGCGAACTTCGTGAAGAGACCCGCGAGACCAGGCGGAAGTCCGGCCAGGACGACCAGGAAGAAGATCAGGGCGGCGGCCAGACCGGGCTCGGAGCGGACCATGCCGCGGTAGTCCGTGAGTAGTCCCCCGGGGCGATGGCGCTGCACGACAGCGACCGCTCCGAAGGCGCCGAGCGTGACGACGACGTACGCCGCCAAGTACCCGACGACGGCCTGTGCGTCGTCGACCGCGAGCGGCGCGAGCAGGAAGCCGACCTGCCCGATCGACGACCACGCGAGCAGCCGTACCGCCTCGACCTGACGGAGTGCGGCCAGATTCCCGACGGTCATCGTGACCGCGGCGAGGATCGCGACCACGGTGCGCAGTTGGGAGCCGTCCGGCGCGATCCCGGACGTGACCAGGACCAGCAGCCCGGCAACGCCGGCCGACTTCGAGACCACCGCGAGGAAGGTGGTGACCTCCACCGGCGCGCCGACGTACGTGTCCGGCAGCCAGGCATGGAACGGCACCGCCGCGATCTTGAACGCGAACCCGACGATCACGAACAGCCCGGCCGCGAACGCCACCCGGGCCAGGTCCGGATCCAGCCCGGTCAGCCGGTTCGCGATCGTCGACAGGTACAGCGAGCCGGTCACGCCGTACACGTAGGAGATGCCGAACAGCATCACGGCGGTCGACAGCACCGACACCAGGAACGCCTTCATCGCGCCCTCGGAACCGCGCCGGTCCCGGCGCAGCCCGACCATCGCGAAGCTCGGCAGCGACACCACCTCGAGCGCGATCACGAGCGTCGCCAGGTCCCGCGCGCCGGCCAGCACCGTCGCGCCGGTGAGCGCGCTGAGCAGCAGGAAGTGGTACTCCCCGATCGGAATGTCCGCGGCCAGCAGGCGGTACGTCGACAGGCCGGCGACGCCGAGCCCGCCGATCAGCAGCACCGCCCACAACCCGGCCGTCAACGGCTCGAAGACCAGGCTGCATTGCGCCGGCCCTTCGACCGCAGGCCGGCAGAACGCGGGCTTGAAGTCGTCGCGCTGCGCCCACGCGAACACGAGCCCGAACAGGATGACCGCGCTGGTCAGCAAGGTCACGACGGTGTGCCGCAGCTCGGCCGAGGCACTCTTCCAGAAACTGTCGACCAGCAGTACGGCGACGGCACCGATCGCCAGCACCAGCGGTACCGCGATTGCCTGCCAATCTGTCCAGGTCAGGGTCACAGGGCACCCCACTGCTGCAGGAGGAGGCCGGGCCAGACGCCTAGCAGGACGGTCAGCGTGACCAGCGGCGCCCAGGTGATCAGCTCGATCCGGCTGAGATCGACCGCGAAGGCGGCCGGCGGGTTCTCGGCCGGGTCGCCCTGGCACAGGTTGCGGACCAGCCGCAGGAAGTACGCGGCGGTCAGCACCGTGCCGAGTCCGGCGATCACCATGAACACCAGGAACGTCGTCCGCGGCAACCAGGCGGCGGGGTCGTAGGCGCCGAGCAGCACCAGCATCTCGCCCCAGAAGCCGGCCAGCCCCGGCAGCCCGAGCGAGGCGAGACAGGCGAACGTCAGCAGTGCGGCGATCCGCGGCAACCGGGCGTACAGGGCCCGGCCGATCGCGCGCAGGTCGCTGGTGTCGTGCCGGTCCTTGATCGCTCCGGCCAGGAAGAACAGCAGCCCGGTGATCAGCCCGTGCGCGATGTTCGCGAACAGCGCGCCGCGCAGGCCGGCCGGGGACATGGTCGCGATGCCGAGCCCGATGAAGCCCATGTGCCCGACGCTCGAGTACGCGATCAGCCGCTTGACGTCGGTCTGCGCGAGACAGGCCAGCGACCCCGCGACGATCGCCACGGTCGAGAACGCCCCGAGGTACGGCGCGATCGTCGCCGTCGCGTCCGGCAACACGGGGACCAGGATCCGGATCAGGCCGTACGTCCCGAGCTTCAGCAGCACACCGGCCAGCAGCACCGACCCCACCGTCGGCGCTTTCGCGTGCGCATCCGGCAGCCAGATGTGCAGGGGCCACAGCGGCACCTTCACGGCCAGCCCGACCGCGATCAGTACGGCGGCGGCCAGCGGGACCCCGTGCCCGCCGGCGACCGGCGAGTTGGTCAGCGCGACGATGTCGAACGTCCCGGTCACCCGTTGCACCAGCAGGAAACCGAGCAGCATCAGCGCGGAACCGAACACGGTCATCAGCACGAACGTGTTCGCGGCGCGTTTCCGTCCGGCCGGGTCGTGGTGGTCGCCCCAGATGTCGATGACCAGCCACATCGGGATCAGCACGATCTCGAAGCAGACGAAGAACAGCACCAGGTCCATCGCCGAGAAGGTCCCGATCACGCCGGTCTCGATCACCAGCAGCAGCGCGATCAGGGAACGGGTCCGGCCGATCCGCGGCGTGATCTTCAGCGAGTACAGGCAGCACAGGAAGGTCAGCAGCGCCGTCAGCACGATCAGCGGCACCGAGATCGAGTCGACGCCGATGTGGAACCGGACGTCGAGGGACGGGATCCACGGTACGTCGATCACGGCGTCGAGCGGGTGGACGGCGTCGCCGAGCAGCTGTTCCTGCGCGGGCACATAGGCGAACCATCCCCCGGTCCGCGGCCAGAGGATCAGTGCCCCGACCAGCACGAGCCCGGAGATCACCGACCCGTACGCCGCCGCCAGACGGTCGCCGATCGCGGCCGGGATCGACCACAATGCCCCCGCGGCCAGCGCCGGCAGGACGAGGATCGCCAGCAGGATCGCGTTCACGAGCCGATCACCCCCGCGAGCACTGCGAGTGCGACAGCGCCGATGACGGCCGCCGTCAGGTAGGTCTGCACGTTCCCGGTCTGCAGCCGGCGGAACCCCTGCGACGCCAGCGTCCCGGTCCGGCCGGCCGCGCGGACGTACGCACCGATGACGTCGCGGTCCCCCGCCACGGTCAGCTTGGCCAGCCACCGCACGGGCACGACGACCAGACCGTGGTACGCCGGGTCGACGCCGAACTCGCGCTCGAACAGCAACGGCCGCGGATCCGCCCCGCGTCGCCACAGCGAGTACGCCGGGAGCGCGCCGAGCAGCACGAGCGCGGTCGAGACCAGCCCGATGACCCAGTTGAGGTGCACGCCGTCGACGTACCCGAGCACGATCGAGGCGACCGCGAGCAGCACGAGCGGCGCCAGCATCACCCACGGCGCGTCGCGGAGCTTGGAGGTGTCGGGCTCGTCGAGGTCGGCCGCCGCGTCACCGTCCTCGAACGCGCCGATGCCGCCGGCCAGCGCCGGCGTCCGGAAGAAGGTCCACAGCCACAGCCGCACGCAGTAGAAGGCCGTCAGCGCCGCGGTCAGGCAGACGGACAGCAGGACGACCCACCCGACGACCGACCCGTCGTGCGACTGTTCCCAGGCCGCCTCGATCACCGCGTCCTTGGAGAAGAACCCGGCGAACCCCGGGACGCCGGCCAGCGCCGCGAGACCGACGCTCATGGTCAGGAACGTCACCGGCAGCGCTTTCCGCAGCTTTCCGCGGCGCGTGTAGCGGCGCAGGACGACCAGGGCCGCGCTGCCGACCTGGTGCAGCAGCACTCCCGCGCAGAGGAACAGCAGACCCTTGAACGCGGCATGCGTGACAAGGTGGAAGAGCGCGGCGTGCCGGCCCTCGGCCGTGCCGAGCGACAGCGCGGAGAACATGATCGCGAGCTGGCTCACCGTCGACCAGGCGAGGACACGCTTCACCTCGACCGCCGCCGACGCGCAGAGCGCAGCGACGAGCATCGTCACGCAGGCGACGATCGCGAGCACGGTGAGCGTGGTCTCGGACGCGGCGAAGACGTCGTACAGCCGGGCGATCAGGAAAACGCCGGCGGCGACCATCGTGGCCGCGTGGATCAGGGCGCTGACCGGGCTCGGGCCGGGCATCGCGTCCGGGAGCCAGGTCTGCAACGGGACCTGCGCCGACTTGCCGACGACCCCGACGAGCAGCAGCAGCGTCCCGGTCGTCAGGATCCCGGCGGAAATCCGCGCCGGATCGAGTTCGGAAATCCGGAACGTCCCCGCGCCGACACCGAGCACGAAGATGCCGAACAGGAACCCGACGTCGGCGAACCGGGTCATCAGGAACGCCTTCACTGCGCCCGAGCGAGCGTCCCGGCGCTCCCAGTAGTGGCCGATCAGCAGGTACGAGCAGGCGCCCATCACTTCCCAGCCGATCAGCAGGAAGAACAGGCTGTCCGAGACCACGACGGTCACCATCGCCGCGGTGAACAACGTGACCAGCGCGTGGTACGACGCCGGGCGCTGGTGCAGGTACCCGAGCGAGTAGACCTGGACGCAGGTCGCGATCACGCCGACGACCGCGAGCATCAGGACCGTCAGGTCGTCGGTGCGGGCCGCGAAGCCGATGGTGAGGTCGCCGACCGGCGAGTCGAGGAACGCGACCTGATCCGGGGCAGCGCCGTACAGCAGGGCGGCGAACAACAGGATCAGCAGCGAGAAGGCCACACCGGTGACGCGCCAGACCGTCGCGATCATGGCCGCTCCACCAGGTCACGGGCCGCGTCGGCGTCGACATGGCCGTGACCGCGGAACAGCAGCAGCACGATCGCCAGGCCGAGACCGATCTCGGCCGCGGCCAGCGTGATCACGAAGATCGCGAGCGTCTGCCCGGTGGCCTCGTCCACCCGCCAGGCGTCGAAGGCGACCAGATTCAGGTTGACCGCGTTCAGCATCAGCTCGAACGACATCAGCATCGTGATCACGTTGCGGCGCGCGAGGACGCCGTACACACCGATGCAGAACAGGACGACGGCCAGCAGCAGCGGGAGGATCAGCGGCACCGTCAGTCCTCCTTCTTGCGCTGCGACAGCGCGATCGCGCCGATCAGCGCCGCCAGCAGCAGCACCGACAGGACCTCGAACGGGAGCACCCAGTTCTTGAACACCTGGGTGCCGATCGCCGTCGCCGACCCGCCGGTCACCGGCTCGATCTTCTCGTTGCCAAAGGCAAGAACCACGCCGGCGCCGAGGATCAGCGCGAGCACCGCGGCGACCACGGCCGCGAACGGGCTGCGCCCGGTGGTGAGCTCCGGCAGCGGATTCGTCGGCGCCTTCGTGAGCATCAGCGCGAACAGGACCAGGACGACGATCGCTCCGACGTACACCAGGATCTGGACCAGCGCGACGAACTCGGCGTGCAGCGCGCCGAAGCAGCCGGCGACGGCGCCGAGCGCGACCACCAGCCAGAGCGCGGCGTGCACGATCCGGCGGGAGACCACCACGAGCACGGCCGCGGCCACCGCCACCGCGCCGGCGACGGAGAACAGGACTGTGGTCACGCGTCGTCCCCGGAGTCCGGACCGGGGTCGATCGGCTGCGGTGCCGGCACCGTCCACATCCAGTCGCGGAGCCGGTCCTTCTCGTGGGTCAGGTTGCGGATGTCGGTCTCGGCGTACTCGAACTCGGGCGACCAGAACAGCGCGTCGAACGGGCAGGCCTCGATGCAGATCCCGCAGTACATGCAGAGGCTGAAGTCGATCGCGAACCGGTCCAGCACGTTCCGGCTGCGCTCCCGGGCCTGCTCACCGACCGACGGCGCGGTCTCGGTGTGCGAGTCGATGTAGATGCACCAGCTCGGGCACTCGCGGGCGCACAGCATGCAGGAGGTGCAGTTCTCCTCCATCAGCGCGATCACGCCGCGGCTGCGCGGCGGCAACTCCGGCTGGACGTCCGGGTACTGCTCGGTGACGGAACGACGGGCCAGGGTCCTCGCGGTGACCTTCAAACCCTCGACCAGGCCCTTGCCAGGCAGTCCCACGCTCCACCTCCGGTCTCTTAGCAGGACATTAGCCGATCTGCACGCCTTACAGCTCGCGTTCCAGGCGGGCCGCGACCTGGCGGTACCGGCTGACCGGTATCAGGTGAACGCCCTCGAAGGCCCCGGAGTCACGGATCTTCAGGATCTGCTCGCAGGCGTGGTCGACACCGGCGTCCCGGTCCCGCTCCACCGCGTCGACCAGTTCGGCCGGGATCGTCAGCTGCGGCAGCCCGGCGAGATTGCGCGCCATCCGGGCGGACGCGAGCACCATCACCCCGGCGTACACCGGGATGTCGAGGTCGACCGACGCGCGCCAGCGCAGCAGTTCGTCCAGGTCGTAGCTGACCTGGACGTACAGGAAGTCGGCCTCGGCCTTCCAGCCCGGGACCTTCGACAAGCGGGTGGCGGCGCCGACCTTGAACGGGGCACAGCCCGGGTACGTCGTCTCGCGGGTCTGCTCGATCATCCGCCGCACGGTCAGCTGACTGGTCCGCGCACCTTCGGCCGGGTCGTCGCCGTGCACGAACAGGAACTGCTCGACGCCGTACGCCGCCGCGGTCAGCAGGTCGCGCCGGAAACCGAGCAGGTTCCGGTCCCGCGAGTTCAGGCAGGCGATCCCGCGCGCGCCCATCAGCTGGACCTCGTTGGCGACCGCGACACTCGACACGGTCGCCCGCCCGATGTGGTTGTCCGGGATCAGGAAACCGTCCGCGATCGGACTCATCACGCCGATCTGGTGCCGCACCTTCTTCAGGTCCGGCCGCGTCGGAGGCTCTACCTCACAGATCAACTCGAACACCCTCGGGACCCTACCGAAGGTGCACGCCGCCGGCCGGGTTATCTCATCCGGGTCCGGAGGAAGTCCTGCTCGGCTTCGTTGGAGGTGAGGCCCAGCGCCGACTCGTAGGCGGCTCGGGCGTCGGCGGAACGGTCCAGCTGAGTGAGGAGGTCGGCCCGGATGGCGTGGAAGAGGTAGTAGGAGTCGAGGTTCAACGCATCGACCAGGGCGAGGGCGGCGGCGGGGCCTTCGACTTCGGAGACGGCGACGGCTCGGTTGAGCGCCACGACGGGCGTGGGGTCGAGGGCGAGCAGGTGGTCGTAGAGCTGGAGGACCTGCGGCCAGTCGGTGGCCTCGGCGGTCGCGGCGTCGGCGTGGACGGCGTTGATCGCGGCCTGGAGCTGGTACGGACCGGGCTGGTTGCGGCGCAGGCATCGCCGTACGAGCGTGTGGCCTTCGTCGATCAGCCGGCGATCCCACAGCGTGCGGTCCTGGTCGCGGAGGCGGATCAGCGTTCCGTCGGGCGCGACCCTGGCCGGGCGCCGGGACTGTTGGAGCAGCATCAGCGCGAGCAGGCCGACCGCTTCGGGTTCATCGGGCATCAGGTCGACCAGGAGCCGTCCCAGCCGGATCGCCTCGGCGGCGAGCTCGTCGCGGACGAGGGTGTCGCCGGACGAGGCGGCGTACCCCTCGTTGAAGATCAGGTACACGACGGCGAGTACGCCGCGGACGCGCTCCGGCAGATCCGCCTCGTACGGAACGCGGTACGGGATGCCGGCGGCGCGGATCTTGGCCTTGGCGCGGACCAGCCGTTGCGCCATCGTCGGCTCGGGGACCAGGAACGCGTGCGCGATCTCGGCGGTGCTGAGGCCGCCGAGCATGCGCAGCGTGAGAGCGACCCGGACGTTCAGGGCGAGCGCCGGGTGGCAGCAGGTGAAGATCAGCCGCAGACGATCGTCGTGCACGGCACCCTCCTCCACCGACTCGGTCTCCGCGTGCAGCAGCGCGGCCTCGGCATGCTTGCCGGTCCGTGCGGCCTCGCGTCTCAGGCGGTCGATCGCGCGGTTGCGCGCGGTCGTGATGATCCATCCGGCCGGGCTCGGCGGTACGCCGGCGTCCGGCCACTTCTCCAGCGCCGTCGCGAACGCGTCCTGGACGGCGTCCTCGGCGATCTCCAGGTCACCGAACACGCGCGTGAGAACAGCCACCGCGCGCCCGTGCTCGGCCCGGAAGATCGCAGCGAGGTCAGCTGTCACGACTGGAACGGCCTGACCTCGACAGACAGGTTGCGGAGCACCTCGGCCAGCCGCCTGGCCCAGTGCAGCGCCGCGTCCAGATCCTCGACCTGGATGACCGTGAAACCGCCGAGATGCTCCTTGCCCTCGGTGAACGGCCCGTCGGTGATCAGGACGTCGTCGCCGCTCGCCTTCAGCACAGTCGCCGTCTCCGGCGGATGCAGACCGGCCGCGAACACCCATACGCCGGCCGCCTGCATCTCCTCGTTCAACGCCTGAAGGTCCCGCAGGATCGGCTCGAGCACCTCGGGTGCCGGAGCCGGACCGTCGGGCTGGTAGATGCTGAGCAGGTACTGGTTCATCGTCGCCTCCTTCTCGCCCTCTACACGAACGGTCTCAGCCCGGATCGACAGGCAGCACCACAGTAATTTCCAGCCCGCCTCCGGCGCGGGGCGCGGCGGTAACGGTGCCGCCGTGGGCCTCGGCGACCGACCGGACGATCGACAGGCCCAGCCCGGCGCCCTTCCCGCCGACCAACCGCTCGGCTCCGAGACGGTAGAACGGCTTGAACAGGCTCTCGACCTCGTACGGCGGGATCTCGGGGCCGGTGTTCGTCACGGTGACCCGTACCCGGTCGCCGGATCGCTTGCTGATCACCCGGACCCATCGCTCGTCGCCGGGCAGGTTGTGCCGGATGCCGTTCTCCACCAGATTGTGGACGAGCCGTTCGAGCAGGAGCGCGTCGCCGCGCGTCGGTGCGTCGCCCGGGCCGCGGATCAGCTCGACACCGGCCGCGGTCGCCTCGCCGGTCAGCTGGCCGGTCACGTGGGTCACGACGTCCGCGAGATTCACCGGGTAGACCGTGGTCAGCTGCTTCTCCGAGTCGGCCAGGATCAACAGGCCTTCGATCAGCTGCTCGTGCCGGGCGTTGATGGTCAGCAGGCTCTCGCCCAGTTCCTTCACGTCCGGGGACGCGGTACGCCGGTGCATCGCGACCTCGACCAGGGCGCGGCCGAGCGTCAACGGCGTCCGCAGCTCATGGGATGCGTTGGCAACGAACCGCCGCTGGCCGTCGAACGAGTGGTCCAGCCGCTCGACCATGGTGTCGAACGCATCCGCCAGGTTCTTGACCTCGTCGTCCGGGCCTTTCAGTGCGATGCGCTCGTGCAGCGCGGCGGGCGACGCCGCGATCCGGCGCGCCGTGTCGGTGACCTGGTGGAGCGGCGCGAGCACCCGCCCGGCCACCAGCCATCCGAACCCCGCTGCCAACGCGCCGACGGCGACCAGCGCGATGCTCCCCTGGGTCAGCAACGACTTGATCGCTGCCTGCCGTACTTGTTGCCGCTGCTGTTCCAGCACCCGTTCGGCATCCGAGCCGGTCAGGACGGCGCCGTCCTTGTTCATCACGTACACGTCGTTGGTCGGCGGTGCCGGCGGAGCCTTGCCCGGCGTCGGGCTGCTCAGGTACGTGCCCTTCACGATCACCCGGTACTGCTGGCCGAGGTTGGCGTTGAACAGCGCGTACGTGACGCCGAGCAGCAGCACACCGGCGACCATGAACAGCCCGCCGTACAGCAGGGTCAGGCGGCCGCGGAGCGACAGTCGTTTCAAGGGATGCGGTAGCCGACGCCGGTGACCGTCTCGACCAGTCCCGGCTCGCCTAGTTTCCGGCGCAGCTTCAGGATCGTCAGCCGGACCGCTCCGGTGAACGGGTCCACGTGCTCGTCCCATGCCTTCTCCAGCAGTTGTTCGGCCGACACGGTCGCGCCGTCGGCGCGCAGCAGCTCCGCGAGGACAGCGAATTCCTTCTTCGACAACGGCACGTACCGGCCGTTCCGGAAAACCTCGTGCCGGGCCGGGTCCAGCGTGACGCCGGCGCGGCGCAGGACGGGCGGATCGGCGGGCCGGCTGCGCCGCCCGAGCGCGAGCACCCGCGCGGCCAGCTCGGCGAACGCGAACGGCTTGGTCAGGTAGTCGTCGGCGCCCAGCCCGAGCCCCTCCACGCGGTCCGTCACCGCGGCCGCCGCGGTCAGCATCAGCACCCGCGTGGCGGACCCGGACGCGACCAGCTGCCGGCAGACCTCGTCGCCGTGGACGACCGGGATGTCGCGGTCCAGCACGAGGACGTCGTACGCGTTCACCGACAACCGTTCCAGCGCCGCGCCGCCGTCCGTGGCCACGTCGACGGCATGTGAATCGTCGCGCAGCCATTCCGCGATCGCTGCCGCCAGCAACGGCTCGTCCTCGACCACCAGTACCCGCACGCACCCCATGATCCCCGACGGCCCTGTTTCCGCGGTGTTTCCGGACTCGGAAACGGCCCGGAAACGGCCGGCCGAGCAGGGTTTCCGGAAACGAGAGGAGCAATGATGCGCAACACCATCCTGGCCGTTTCCGTCCTGGCGGCCGGCCTGATCCTGACCGGCTGCGGCGCCGACCAGCCCGACACCCAGGTGGCGTCCGGCACCGGCGCGCAGCAGACCACGGCGCCGAGCAGCGCGCCGGCCAGCCTCAGCCAGGACGAGATGGCGGTGAAGTTCACCCAGTGCCTGCGGGAGAACGGCCTGAACGTGCCGGACCCGGAGCCGGGCAAGGGCCCGATGCTGAGGTTCGACAAGAACTCCGGGGTCACCCAGGAGAAAGTCCAGCAGGCCATGGAGGCGTGCCAGCAGTACAACCCGCAGGCGCAGGGCAGCGCCAACCCGCAACAGCAGGAGAACGGCCGGAAGTACGCCGAGTGCATGCGGAAGAACGGCGTCGAGAAGTTCCCGGACCCGAAGCCGGACCAGCGCGGGATCATGATCGGCCCGGGCGTCGCGGACGATCCGGACTTCCAGAAGGCCCAGGACGCCTGTCAGAGCATCCTGGCGGCGCGCTGATGCGCAAGGCACTGACGGCTGTCGTCGTCCTGGCCGCGGGCGGCGCCGCCAGCGCTTTCCTGGTGAGCCGGGGCGACACCAGCCAGGCATCGGACCAGACCGCGCAGGCCGTGCCGATCAACACCACGAAGGTCACCCAGCAGACCCTGAAGGACACCGAGACCGAGGACGGCCGGCTCGGCTTCGGCACGTCGTCCTCCGCGGTCAACCGGGTGGCCGGCACGGTCACCTTCGTCCCCGACAGCGGGCAGGAGCTCCGGCGCGGCAACACCGTCTACAGCATCGACAACGTCCCGACGACGCTCCTGTACGGCGCGCTTCCGGCGTACCGCAGGCTCACGGTCGGGAGCGAAGGGACCGACGTCCTGCAGCTCGAGCAGAACCTGAAGGCGATGGGCTACACGGGGTTCACGGTGGACGACGAGTACACCGCCGCGACCGCCGAGGCCGTCGAGGAGTGGCAGGAGGACCTCGGGCGGGACGAGACCGGAGTCGTCGAGCTCGGCAGCGTGCTGTTCGCACCCGGCCATCTGCGGGTGGACAGCGTGCAGGCCGAGGAAGGCTCGCCGCTCGGGCCGAACCAGCCGGTGCTCACCTACACCGGCACCACCCGGGCCGTCACGGTCCAGCTCGACGCGGCCGACCAGCGGCTCGCCAAGCTCAACGCCGCGGTCACCGTCGGGCTGCCGGACGGAAAGTCGGTCGCCGGAAAGATCCAGAAAGTTTCCACGGTGATCATCCCAGCGGAGAGTCCGGACCAGGACCCGGAAACGAAGGTCGAGGTGATCGTTTCCGTCGCGGACCAGAAAGCGGTGGCCGCGTGGTCGTCCGCGGCGGTCGACGTCACGTTCACCGCGTCGGAGCGCAAGAACGTCCTGACCGTCCCGGTCGCGGCGCTGGTCGCGCTCCGCGAGGGCGGGTTCGGCGTCGAGGTCACCGACGGTACGACGTCGCGGTACGTGCCGGTGAAGACCGGGCTGTTCGCGGGCGGCCAGGTCGAGGTCAGCGGCGCCGGCATCACCGCCGGCACCGCGGTGGGGATCCCGAAGTGATCGAGCTGACCGAGGTGACCAAGGTGTATCCGGGAGGTGTGCACGCGCTCGGCGGGGTCAGCCTGCGGATCGACCGCGGCGAACTGGTCGCGATCGTCGGCCCGTCGGGCTCTGGCAAGTCCACGATGCTGAACGTGCTCGGCACGCTCGACCGGCCGACTTCCGGGACGGTCCGGATCGACCGGTACGACGTGGCGCGGCTGTCCGACGCCGGGTTGTCCGCGCTGCGGGCGACCCGGATCGGGTTCGTCTTCCAGCAGTTCCACCTCGCCGCCGGCGTCCGCGCGGTCGACAACGTCGCCGACGGGTTGCTCTACTCCGGTCTCCGGCTGGCGGTACGACGGAAGCGGGCCGCGGCCGCGCTGGAACGGGTCGGGCTCGCGCACCGCCTCGATCATGAGCCGCACGAACTGTCCGGTGGCGAGCGTCAACGGGTCGCCGTCGCGCGGGCAGTCGCCGGCGAACCCGCCGTACTGCTGGCCGACGAGCCGACCGGCGCCCTGGACTCCGCGTCAGGCGCGGGCGTGATGCAGCTCCTCCGCGACCTGCACACCGCCGGCACCACGGTCGTCGTCATCACCCACGACCGCGACATCGCCGCCTCGCTCCCCCGCCAGATCCGGATGCGCGACGGCCACATCGTCGAGGAGGTGCACGCATGAACGACGACTTTGTGCACCACGCCCGTACGGCGACGGAGGAAAAGCACGGACGTCGTGCACAAAGTGCCCGGGAGCTGAGGCCCGCGGCGCTGGGGCTGCGGGACGTGGTGCGGGTCGGGGCCGTCGGGTTGCGGACGCGGCCGATGCGGGCGTTCCTGTCCGCGCTCGGCATCGCGATCGGGATCGCGGCGATGGTCGCCGTGGTCGGCATCTCGTCGTCGTCGCGGGCCGAGCTCGACGGGCAACTCGATGCCCTGGGCACCAACCTGCTGACGGTCACGCCGGGCACCCGGCTGACCGGTGAGCAGGCCCAGCTGCCGCTGGCGGCCGAGTCGATGGTCCGCCGGATCGCCCCGGTCCGCGCCGAGTCCGCGATCGGCAAGGTCGACGACGCCTCGGTGTACCGGACCAGCAAGATCCCTGACGTCGAGACCAACGGCATCATCGCGTACGCCGCCCGTACCAACCTGCTCGACACGATCGGGGCCACGATCCGCAGCGGCAAGTGGATCGACGCCGCCACCGGCTCGTACCCGGCGACCGTCCTGGGCGCCGCCGCCGCGGAACGACTCGGGATCACCAAGGCCGGACCGGACACCCAGGTGCTGATCGGCAACACCTGGTTCACCGTGCTCGGCATCCTCGAACCGGCCGCGCTCGCACCGGAGCTGGACAGTGCCGCGCTGATGGGCTGGCCGGCGGCGGGCGAACTCTCCTTCGACGGCCATCCGACCACGATCTACACCCGGTCGGACGACGCCCAGGTGCCCGCGGTCCGATCGGTGCTCGGCGCAACGGCCAACCCCGAGGCGCCGAACGAAGTCGAGGTGTCGCGACCGTCCGACGCGCTCGCCGCGAAGCAGGCCGCCGGTCAGGCGTTCACCGGACTCCTGCTCGGCCTGGGCGCAGTCGCGCTCCTGGTCGGCGGCGTCGGCGTCGCGAACATCATGGTGATCTCGGTGCTCGAACGCCGCGCCGAGATCGGCCTGCGCCGCTCGCTCGGTGCGACCCGCGGCCAGATCCGGACGCAGTTCCTGACCGAGTCGCTGCTGCTGTCCGCGCTCGGCGGGATCGGCGGCGCGATCCTCGGCTCCGCGGTCACCGCCGGCTACGCGTCGTACCAGAACTGGCTGACGGTCATCCCGGTCTGGGCCCTGGCCGGCGGCGTAATGGCGACGCTAGTGATCGGCGGCCTCGCAGGGCTGTATCCGGCCGTCCGCGCGTCCCGCCTGTCCCCGACCGAGGCACTGGCGACGCCCTAGCGGACCCCAGGCACTCACCAACCGGCGCGGCTCGTCGACGGCCACGCTCAGCCGACCGCCGAGGACCGGCCAACAGCGCGGTTGGTGAGTGCTGGAGATCCGCCTCAGAACACCACGACGCCGATGCCGGTGAGCGCGAGCTGGACCAGCGCCACCGGCACCAGGCCCTGCCAGGCCAGCTTCTGCAGCTGGTCGGCGCGCATCCGCGGGAACGAGACCCGCACCCAGATCACCACGAGCGACACGAACGCGATCTTCAGCAGCGCCCAGATCCAGCCGATCGACTCCGGTCCCGGACCGCTCCAGCCGCCGAGGAACAGCACCGTCGTGAGCGCCGCGAGGACGACGATCCCGGCGTACTCGGCGAGCAGGAACATCGCGAAGCGGAGCCCGGTGTACTCCGTGTACGGGCCGAAGATCACCTCGGAGTCCGCGACCGGCATGTCGAACGGCGGCCGCTGCAGCTCGGCGAGACCCGCGACGAAGAACACCACCAGACCGGGCAGCTGCCACAGCAACCACCACGGATTCCAGGCGTGGCCGATCGCGGTCAGGCTCAACGAACCGGCGGCGACGGCCACACTCGCCGCGGCCAGCACGAACGGCAGCTCGTAGCTCATCAGCTGCGCCGCGACCCGGAGCCCACCGAGCAGGCTGTACTTGTTCCCGCTGCCCCAGCCGGCCATCAGCGATCCGAGGACGCCGATGCTCATCACCGCGAGCACGAAGAACAGGCCGGAGTCGAGGTCGGCGCCGACCAGGCCGGGTGCGAGCGGGATCGCGGCGAGCGCGGCGAGGTAGGGCAGGATCGCGACGATCGGGGCCCACTCGAACACCCGCTTGTCGGCGGCGGCCGGGACCACGCTCTCCTTCTGGACGAACTTCACCCCGTCCGCGACCAGCTGCGCCCAGCCGTGGAACCCGCCGGCGTACATCGGCCCGAGTCGCGACTGCATGTGCGCCATCACCTTGTGCTCGGCCTGCCCGACCAGCAGGGGCGCCACCAGGAAGGCGACCAGGACGCCCACCACCCGCACCACGAACTCCAGCATGCAAGTCAGCCTAGTGCGTCCGGCTTGACCTCAACCAACGTTCAGGTCTGAGGGTGGGTCGCATGACCACGATTCTTGTCACCGGAGCCACCGGCCGCGTCGGCCGCCCTGTCGTCGACGGACTGCGCGCCGCGGGCGTGACCGTCCGGGCCCTCGTCCGTACGCCGGACCTCGCCGGTTTCCCGCCGGACGTCGAACTGATCCAGGGCGACATCCACGACCCCACCGCCGTACGCCGGGCCGCGGCCGACGTGGACGCTGCCTTCCTGCTCTGGCCGTCGTTCAGCGCCGACGGGGCCGCGGACGTGATCGGCGAACTGCCGCGGCGTGTCGTGTACCTGTCCTCGCTGAGCGCGCCGTCCGGCGGAGTGTGGGGCGACGTCGAGCAGTTGCTGAGGGACGCCGGCAAGGAGTGGACGTTCGTCCGGCCGGGCGGGTTCGCGGTGAACGCGCAGGGCTGGGCGGATGCGTTCCGCACCGACGACGTCGTTCGCGTCGCGTCTCCCGAGGCGGGCCGGTCGTTGATCCACGAGCGCGACATCGCCGCGGTCGCCGTACTCACGATCCTGGACGACCGGCACATCGGCCAGACCTACGACCTCACCGGACCCGAGGTCCTGACGCAGGCCGAGCAGATCCGGACCATCGCGCGGGCGATCGGCAAGGACATGCGGGTCGAGGCGCTGACCGACGCGGAGGCACGGCAGGCGATGCTCGACCTCGGCGCCGACCCGATCCTCGCCGAGAGCTCGGTCGCCTACTGGGCCTCGCTCGTCGACAACCCCGAGCCGGTCACCACCACTGTCGCCGAACTCACCGGTCGCCCCGCCCTGACCTTCGCCGAATGGGCCGCCGAACACGCCGCCGAGTTCCGGGTCCTGTCCACGGCCGAGGTCGCGCAGCGGTACGTCGACGCCCTGTCCGCCGGCCGCCTCGACCAGGCCGTCACGCTCACCGCGCCGGAGGTCGTCCGCGTCGCACCACTCGAGACCGGCGGCGAAGAGGTCGAGATCAAAGGCACCGACGCCATCCTCGAGAACGCCCGCCGCCTGAACGCCGACATCGAGTACCTCGGCGTCGACGTCGTCGGCCCACTCCTCCTCGACAACCACTTCGCGATCCGCTTCACCTTCGACCAACTCGACGTCCGCACCGGCACCCGCTCCCGAACCACCAAACTGTCCCTCTGCACGGTCGACGCCGGCCGAATCACCCGCGAGGAAGTCTTCTACTACACCCCGCCACGCCGCTGAGATCATCAGATATCGAACGAGAGGAGGTGCGTGTGAGCGATGTACTGATTCGCGACGTGCCCGACGACGTGCTCGCGGTGATCGACAAGCGAGCAGCCGGCCAGGGCTTGTCCAGGAGCGAGTATCTGCGCCGGCTGCTCAGCCAGGAAGCCGCGCGCTCAGAGGTTGCCGTGACGCTCGCGGACCTCGAGCGGCTCTCCGAACTGGCCCGCGACGTGGAGGATCCTGAGGTCATGGACCAGGCCTGGTCATGACACCGACGCTCGACTCCCGGCGCTGGCTGATCGACAAGTCGGCCCTGGTGCGCCTGAGCACCGCTCCCGATTGGGAGGACTGGGCGAACCGGATCAACCGCGGGCTCGTCCACATCACCACCATGACCTTGCTCGAGGTCGGATTCTCCTCCCGATCCGCGGACGAACATCGCTCGCTTCTGCAACAGCCACCTGTCGCGGCGATGCCGGTGGAGAACGTGACGCCTGCGGCCGAACGTCGCGCCGTCGTCGTGCAGTCGCAGCTCGCTTCCGCGGGTCAGCATCGGGCACTCTCGGCGGCGGACCTTCTGATCGCGGCCACAGCCGAGCAGACCGCCCTTGTCCTCCTCCACCTGGACAAGGATTTCGAACTCATCGGCAACCTCACCGGCCAGCCGACGGAGCGACTCGCTCAGGCGTGACCGAGGGGCAGTTGAAGCCAGCCGCCGATGTCGTGGCGGCCGGCGGTGAGGGCTGCGGTGCGGGCGGACTGGTTGGCGTGGTGGATGGTGCCGACGAGGATGCGGGTGGGGTCGGGGAGGGCCTGGGCGAGGAGGGTGCTCAGGTGCGGGCCGTAGCCGTGGCCGCGGTGTTCGGGGGCGAGGATCAGTTCGCGGACGACGTACGCCGGGAGGCCGAGGGCGTCGTCGGGCTTGATCACCGCGGCGGCGTACCCGGCCCACTCGTCGTACACCGTGACGTCGAACAGGAATCCTTCGTCCGCGGCGTCCTGCAGGTCGTCGTGGTCCTGGAGGATCGCTTGCTCGGCGTGGTCCGGGTGGTCGGCGTCGACCGCGGCGTACGCGCGGCGGGCCTCGTCGTAGTGGTCGACACTCTTCGCCAGACGGAGCGCGAGGCCGGGCGGTACGTCGTGCGGGCGGAGGTCGCGGATCGGCGCGGCGAGGAAGCGGCGGTCGGGGACGGTGCCGTCGACGTCGGGGGCCGCGCTCCAGAGGCGGACATACTGCGGGTGGTGGATACCGTAGTGCTCCTGGGCGGCCGCGACTACGGCGGGCAGGTCGGGAGGTTCCGGTGAGCGGCTCATCGGGGTCGCGTCGACGAACGGTCTGGCGGGGTCGAGGTTCTCGAAGCGCATGCTGAACATCGCGTGCAGGTCGTTGCTGACGGCAACCCATCGGTTGAGCATCGACTCGGCGGGTTTGCCGGGCGCCAGCCGGTGGGCGCGCTGAGCCGCGATGTCCAGGTCCTCGGCGAGCAGGATGTCGAGCGCCGCATGCTCCTCCGCAAGAATCGCGAGCCGCCGCGCATCATCCGCCCAGGCACGAGTCAGCGGATGCTGCCGCTCCAACGTCCACCGAGCCAGCTCCTCAGCCGAAGGAATCACGAGGACTCGCCCGACTGCCCGTCCCCGTCACGAGCCGGCCGGGCAGGCGGAGCCGAGTCGGCGGGCGGTGCCGACTCCGCAGGCGAACCAGCGTCGGCAGGCGGAGGCGGGGAGGCGGGTGGTGCCGAGTCGGCGGGTGGGGCTGCGTCCGCAGGCGGAGCCGGGTCACCAGTTGGAGCCGGGTCACCAGCTGGGGCTGCGGGGGGTGGGGTTTGACGGCGGGTTCGGCGTTCGGTGCCGGGGGTGGCTCGGCGGGGGCGGGCGGGGGTGGCGGCGGCTTCGGCGGGGGCCAGGGGGTCGGGGGCGGGGGAACCCGGTGGGCGCGGGCCCCAGGTTTCGGGGTCGGGGACGCCGGGGGGCAGGGTGCGGCGGCGGCTGGGGGCGCCGGCGGGGGCGTGGTCGGACTCGCCGGGCTCCTTGGCGCCCGGCCATGGCTTCGCGACCCGCGACGCGAGCACGAACTCCTTGCGCAGCGGGTGTCCCTCGAACTCGTCCGGCAGCAGCAGCGTGGTCAGGTTCGGATGCCCGTCGAAGGCGATCCCGAACATCTCGTACGTCTCCCGCTCGTGCCAGTTCGCCCCGGCGTACAGCTCCGACAGCGACGGCAGGACGGCGTTGTCGCGCGGCACCAGGGTCCGCACCAGGACGTGGTCGACATGCGCTCCGCCCCAGAAGTCCGCGAGGTGCGTCACCACCCGGAACCCGTCCTTGAGCTCGTCGGACGCGCTCAGGAAGTCGAAGAACGTGAGCCCGACCGCGTCCCGCAGGACCTCGTGCGCCGCGACCCACGCTTCCGCCGGTACGTCGACCGCGGTCGGGCCGAAGCTGTCCGCCGCCGTCGCAGCGATCCCGGCGCTCGTCAGCGCCTCGAGTGCGTCGGCGCTCAAGGCTGCACCAGCCCCCGCGTCAGCGCGGCCGCCGACGGCTCGTCGTACCGCGAGGTCACGTTCTCGCCGGCGATCTTCTCCTGCAGCTTGAGGATGCCCTGCAGCAACGCCTCCGGCCGCGGCGGGCAGCCGGGCACGTACACGTCGACGGGGATGATCTGGTCGACGCCTTTCGTCACGCAGTACGAGTCCCAGTACGGGCCGCCGGAGTTCGAGCAGGAGCCGAACGAGATCACGTACTTCGGCTCCGGCATCTGGTCGTAGAGCCGCTTGATCGCAGGCGCCATCTTGTCGGTCACGGTGCCCGACACGACCATCAGGTCGGCCTGCCGCGGACCCGGCGCGAACGGGATCACGCCGAGCCGGATGAAGTCGTGCCGGCCCATCGACGCCGCGATGAACTCGATCGCGCAGCACGCCAGCCCGAAGTTGAACACCCAGAGCGAGTACTTCCGGCCCCAGTTCAGCAGGTACCGGACCGGCTGCGGGGCGAGCTTCGCCAACGCACCCACCGCCGGCCGCACGGTCGGCATCCCCAGCTCGATCTCGGCCATGTCGTCAGCCTAGTCCGACAATCTCTTCGGCGAGGATTTCCGGGTACTCGAGCGGCGCGTAATGCCCGACGCCGTCGACCAGGCGGAGCCGGACGTCGCTGAAGAAGTCGTCGAGCCGGTCGGACCACTGGCGCGGGAACAGCGGGTCGAACTCCGGCCACAGCACCACGGTCGGTACGGCGATCCGGTCGTACGACGGGGGCGCGGTCTCGGCCGCCGACACGGCCACCGACCCGGCGCCCGCCCGGTACCAGTTGAGCGAGGCGGTGAACGCGCCCGGCGCCGAGTACACCGACACCAGATGCTCCAGGTCCGGCTGGAAGACCGGCCCGGACCAGTGCGTCCAGAAGTGCGTCAGATAGGACCGCACCGCTTCTTCACGACCGTCGATCAGCTCCTCGATCACGGGCAGCCGATGGAACGCCTGGTACCAGAACTCCGCCTGCGCGTGCTCGGAGAACACCCGCTTCCCGATCCCCGGCAGCGGCGGCGCGACCACCATTCCTTCCACCAGGTCGGGCCGGTTCCGCGCGATGCGCTGCGCGATCCGGCTGCCGATGTCGTACCCGGCGAACACCGGGCGCTCCAGCCCGAGCTCCTCGACCAGCGCGACGACGCTGCGGGCCTGCGCGTCGACGCCGTACTGCGTGACGTCGGACGACAGCCCGCTCGTCGCGCCGAACCCGCGCAGGTCCGGCACCACCACCTCGAGCCCGCGCTCGACCAGCATCGGCGCCAGCAACCGGTAGTCCGTCCGGTCGCCCGGCCAACCGTGCAGGAGGACGACAGCGGGCCCTTCACCCGCACTGTCATAGGCCAGCCGGAAACCGTCCACCGCTTCGCTCAGCATGCGCCCCATTGTTGACCATGCCACCGGCTGGGCCTACCTTCGTTTGAACAGGACTGAACAGGTCCATCGAAGGAGCCGAGATGACCGACCAGGTCGAGGTGCAGCAGTCCCGTGCGCTCGCGGTGGAGAGCAACGGGTTGAACGTGATCGCGGACGCCGACCGGAAGGGACGGCCGAGCCAGCTGTTCTGGCCGTGGTTCGGCGCCAACGTGTCGGTGCTCGGACTGAGCTACGGCGCATTCGCGCTCGGGTTCGGGATCTCGTTCTGGCAGGCGGTGGTGGCCGGGCTGATCGGAGTGGTGTTCTCGTTCCTGCTCTGCGGGCTGATCGCGCTCGCCGGAAAACGTGGTTCGGCGCCGACCATGGTGCTCAGCCGGGCCGCCTTCGGGGTCCGCGGAAACAAGATTCCGTCGCTCGTTTCCTGGCTGCTGACGGTCGGCTGGGAGACCGTGCTGACGATCCTCGCGACGCTCGCGACCGCCACCGTGTTCGAGCGGCTCGGCTGGGGCGGCGGCTCGGTGACCAAGGTGGTCGCGCTGATCGTCGTCGGCCTGCTGACGGTGGCCTGCGGCGTGCTCGGGTTCGACCTGATCATGCGGGCCCAGACGGTGATCACGATCGTGACCGGCGTGCTCACGGTCGTCTACATCGTCCTGGTCGCGGATCAGATCCACTGGAACACGGTTTCTGCGCTGCCGAGCGGGTCCGCGCAGGCGGTGATCGGCGCCCTCGTGTTCCTGATGACGGGCTTCGGGCTCGGCTGGGTGAACGCGGCCGCGGACTACTCGCGCTACCTCCCGCGCCGGTCGTCGAGCCGCGGCGTGGTCGGCTGGACCACGTTCGGCGGGTCGCTGGCTCCGGTCGTCCTGCTGGTGTTCGGTCTGCTGCTGGCGGGATCGTCGGAGGAGCTGAGCAAGGCGATCGCCGCCGACCCGATCGGGGCGCTGGCCGAGGCGTTGCCGACCTGGTTCCTGGTCCCGTTCGTGATCGTCGCGGTGCTCGGGCTGGTCGGCGGCGCCGTGCTGGACATCTACTCGTCGGGCCTCGCGCTGCTGTCGCTCGGGCTGCCGGTGAAGCGGTACGTCGCGGCGTTCATCGACGGTGTCGTGATGATCGCGGGGACCGTGTACGTGGTGTTCTACGGCGGCGAGTTCCTCGGCGAGTTCCAGGGCTTCCTGATCACGCTCGGCGTACCGATCGCGGCGTGGTGCGGGATCATGCTCGCCGACATCGCGTCCCGGCGCCGCGACTACGCCGAGGACGACCTGTACCGGCCGGCCGGGCGGTACGGCGACGTCCGGTGGCTGCCGGTGCTGACGATGGTCGTTGCCACCGGCATCGGGTGGGGCCTCGTCACGAACACGCTGGCGTCATGGCTGACCTGGCAGGGCTACCTGCTCGGAACCTTCGGCCTCGGCGGCAAGGAAGGCGCGTGGGCGTACGCGAACCTCGGCGTCCTGGTGGCGCTGGTGCTCGGCTTCGTCGTGCAGTGGTTCGGCGGACGGCCCGCCGTACGGCGGCAGGAGGCCTGATGGTGCTGGCCCTGATCGACCTGCAGCGGATCTTCGCGGACCCCGCGTCCGGCTGGGCGGCGCCGGATTTCCGGCGGGTCGTCGAGCCGACGCGTGAGCTGATCAGGCTCTTCTCTCCGGACGTGGTGTTCACCCGGTTCGTCGCGCCGCAGCGGCCGGCCGGGGCGTGGGTCGGCTACTACGAGGAGTTTCCGTTCGCCCTGCAGCCGCCGGACGCCGACGACTACCAGCTGGTCGACGAGTTCGAGGGCGCTCCGACGCTCGACAAGACCACGTTCGGCGCCTGGGGCCCCGAGCTGGCGGCGAAGGCGGACGGACGGCTCGTCCTGGCCGGGGTGTCGACCGACTGCTGCGTGATCAGTACAGCGCTTTCCGCGGTGGACGCCGGCGTTCGGGTCCAGGTCGTCGAGGAGGCCTGCGCCGGGTCGACCGCGGAGAACCACGCGAAGGCGATCGACGTGATGCGGCTGTACGCGCCGATGCTGGAGATCGTGAGCGTGGAGCAGTTGCGATGATCCGGCGGGTCTCCCTGAAGCACGAGCGGATCGCGCGGGTGCTCGCGCGGGAGATCAAGTCCGGCGTCGTACGGCGCGGCGCCCAGCTGCCCGGCGAGGTCGAGCTGGCGAAACGGTTCTCGGTCAGCCGGAACACGATCCGCGCGGCGCTCGCCGTCCTCGCCGACGACGAGCTGATCGCGACCCGCACCGGCAAGGGCTCGTACGTGCTGTTCGACGGCCGGCCGCTGGACGGGCGGCTCGGATGGACGCACGCGCTGTCCGAGCAGGGCGTCGAGACCCGGATGCGGACGGTCCGGATCGAGCTCGAGGACGATCCCGCGCTGGCCGGACGGCTGGGGCTGGAGTCGTCGCAGGTCGTGGTGATCGAGCGGGTCCGGCAGCTCACCGAGGGTACGGCGATCTCGCTCGAGCGCAGCCGGATCCCGGCCCTCGAGGCGCTGCGGGACCTGCCCGAACGCGGCCTCGACAACGGCTCGATCAGCGTCACGCTGAACCGCGCCGGCCTGTACCTCGACCACTGCGAACAACGCCTCCGCGGCCGCCTCCTCACGCCGGTCGAAGCCGGCCACCTGGCCCGCCCCGACGGCACCTGGTTCCTGCACACCACCCGCACCAGCTGGACCGCCACGGACCAGTTCGCCGAGTACGCCGACGAGCTCCTCGACCCCGAGCACTACGAACTGAGCCTCACCTACCGCACCTGAGGGCCCGGCCGCGGGTGCCTAGGGAGTTCGTTGCCGGGGGCATAGGGAGTTGTGCTGATGTGGGCGGCTTCCTCAGGCGCGCACTGTTCTGGGACAGACAGCAGCCGGAGGAGAGCATGTTCACTTTCTCGACCGACGCGGTACGAGCGGAGATGGCGTACCGCCAGGACCGGATCCGCCGCGACTTCCAGCGCCCGTTCTGGTTCCAACGCAAGCGTGCACCGCAGCCGCCCCAGCCCTGCGCGCCCGAACTGCGGGCCCGTCCCGCGATGTGACCGCACGATCACCGCCCCAGGCCCCTTCCCCCCAAGGCGCGGCCGGCTCTCCGGCCAGGAAGC